>NZ_JBHUWH010000096.1:0-21108 GCF_042670125.1 Kitasatospora sp. NPDC057198
GCCCTGTCCCGGAGGGGGGTGGGGACAGGGGGTCTCGGCGAAATCCCCTACGCGCGCCGGGGGTTGAACACCCACACCCGCAGCAGCACGAACCGCACCAGCGTCGCGGCCGCGTTCGCCGCCACCAGCACCGCCAGCTCCGTCCCGTGCCCGGCGCCGGGCGAGGCGGCGTGCAGGGCGGCGACGGCGCCGCTGGTGAGCGCCAGGCCGACCAGGAAGGCCAGCCCGCCCTCCAGTTGGTGCTTGAGGGCGTCCCGGCGCCCGGTCACGCCGAAGGTGAAGCGCCGGTTGGCGGCGGTGTTGAAGACGGCGGTGACGGCCAGCGCCGCCGCGTTGGCGGCGAGCGCGGGCACCGCCTGCCGCAGCCCCAGGTACAGCAGCAGGTAGGCCAGCGTGCACAGTCCGCCGATCACCGCGAAGCTGACGCTCTGCCACCCCAGGCCCGGCGGCACCCGCGCCTGCCGGACCCGGTCGGGCAGGTCGACGCCGCCCCGGCCGGCCAGGGTGCGCCGGGCCACCCGGGCCATGCCCTTGAGGTCGTCGACGACGGTGCGGACGATGTCGACCCGGCTGTCGGGGTCGTCCACCCAGTCCACCGGGACTTCGTGGATGCGCAGGCCGGAGGCTTCGGCGAGCAGCAGCAGCTCGGTGTCGAAGAACCAGGCGTTGTCCTCGACCTCGTCCAGCAGCCGCTTGACCACCTCGGTGCGGCCCGCCTTGAACCCGCACTGGGCGTCGGAGAACCCGGCCGCCATGGTGGCCCGCAGCAGCAGGTTGTAGGTGCGCGAGATGAACTCCCGCTTGGGGCCGCGCACCACCGCCGAGCCGCGGTGCAGCCGGCTGCCGATGGCCAGGTCGCTGTGGCCGGACAGCAGCGGCGCGACCAGCGGCAGGAACGCCTCCAGGCCGGTCGACAGGTCGACGTCCATGTAGGCCACCACGTCGGCCTCGCTGTCGCCCCACACCTGCCGCAGCGCCCGCCCCCGCCCCTTGAGGTCGAGGTGCACGGCACGCACCGGCCCGAGCTCCGCGGCCAGCGCGGTCGCGACCTCCCAGGTGCCGTCGACCGAGGCGTTGTCCGCCACGGTGATCAGGTAGTCGTACGGGAACGTCTGCCCGAGGTAGGCGTGCAGCTCGCGGACGCAGCGCTCCAGCGAGTGCTGCTCGTTGTACACGGGTACGACGATCTCCACGAGCCTGGTCCGCACCACGGTGCCGGCCCGGCCGGGGCCGTCGACCGCCGGGGCGGGCCGCAGGGTCTGGCGCATCGCTGGCTGTGTCATGGGAAGGAGGTTCACAGTCCCTGATGGGCCCGCGATGATGGCACTCTGAGAGCCCGCTGAGAACCCGGGCGCCGGGGCCCGCCGTGGACTCCGCCCGGTGCCCACCGGCCCGCGCGGCATGACGAAGGGGAGAGACGGATGTCCGAGACGGAGTTCACCGCCGACGTGCTGGTGGTCGGCGCCGGCCCGACCGGCCTGCTGCTGGCCGGAGACCTGGCCGCGGCCGGCCTGCGGGTCACGGTGCTGGAGAAGCGGGCCGAGGAGTCCGGCCTGACCAGGGCGTTCGCCGTGCACGCGCGCACCCTGGAGCTGCTGGACGCCCGCGGCCTGGCCGAGGAGCTGATCGCCACCGGCACGGTGATGCCCTCGATGCGGGTGTTCGGCCGGCTCCGGGTCGACTTCGCCGCGCTGCCCACCCGCTTCCCGTTCGTGCTGGTCACCCCGCAGTACAACACCGAGCGGGTGCTGCGCGAGCGGGCCGTCAAGGCGGGTGCCGAACTGCGCCGCGGCACCGAGGTGACCGGCCTGCGGCAGGACGCCGGGGGCGTCACGCTGACCGCCCGCGTCGCCGACGGGTCCGAGCAGACCCTGCGGGCCCGGTACGCGGTGGGCGCGGACGGCGTGCACTCCTCGGTGCGCGACCTTCTGGGCGTCCCGTTCCCCGGCGAGGCCGCAGTGCGCTCGGTGATGCTGGCCGACGTCCGGCTGGAGCGGGAGCCGGAGGAGCCGCTGACGGCGGGCGCGGGCGAGGCCGGTTTCGCCTTCCTGGCCCCGTTCGGGGACGGCTGGTACCGGGTGATCGGCTGGAGCCGCGAGCACCAGGCGCCGGACTCCGCGCCGGTCGTGCCGGCCGAACTCGCCGACCTGCTGCGCGAGGTGACGGGGCAGGACTACGGCATGGGCGAGGCCCGCTGGACCTCCCGCTTCCACAGCGACGAGCGCCAGGCCCCCAGCTACCGCTCCGGCCGGGTGCTGCTCGCGGGGGACGCCGCGCACTGCCACTCCCCGGCCGGCGGCCAGGGCATGAACACCGGCCTGCAGGACGCCGCCAACCTGAGCTGGAAGCTGGTCGCGGTGCTCCGCGGCTGGTCCCCCGACGCCCTGCTGGACACCTACCAGACCGAGCGCCACCCGGTCGGCCGGGCGGTGCTGCGCTCCTCCGGCGCCCTGGTCCGGCTCGCCCAGGGCCGGCACGCCCCGACCCGGGCGCTGCGCTCGGCGATCGGCGCGGCCGCCGGCCACCTGGGCCCGCTGGCCGAGCTGGGCGCCAAGCAGGTCTCCGGCATCGGCCACGCCTACCCGGCCGAGAAGGGCGCCCACCCGCTGGTCGGCCGCCGCCTCCCGGACCTGCGGCTGGCGGTGGACGCGCCGGGCGGCCCGGCCCGGCTGTACGAGGCGCTGCGCTCCGGGAAGGCGGTGCTGATCAGCAACGACGAGCTGTCGGTGGCGGACTCCTGGGCGGACCGGGTGGTCACCGCGGCCCCCGCCGACCCGCACGGCAAGCTGCGCGACACCGTGCTGCTGGTGCGCCCGGACGGGCACGCGGCCTGGGCCTGCGCGGACCCGACCAGGGGCGAACTGCGGGCGGCGCTGAGCCAGTGGCTCGGCCGCCCCTGACCGTGCACAGCGCGTCCCCCGCCGCCGGCCCGGTCACGGCGCGCCCGCGGGGGGGGCTGGTACACGAACGGCCCTGGGTGGCTGTCAGACTTGCGCGGCCGAAAGCCCCTTGAACCGGAAGTAGCACCGATGCGCACCAACCGGCTGCTCGCAGCCACCACCCTGTCCGTCACCGCGATCGCCCTGCTCGCCGCCTGCGGCCCAGAAAAGTCCGGCGGGGCCGACGCCGCCGCCCCCGCCTCCACCGCCGCCTCGCCCCGTGCGGCGAGCAGCGCCCCGACGGGGCCGACCCCGGACGAGATCGTGGCGAAGGCCCGGGCGGCCGGGGCGAAGCTCGGCTCCGTCAAGATCACCTTCACGCAGGCCGCCCCCACCGGGAAGGCGTCCGGCGTCCTCTCCGTGGACCGGGCCGGCAACTGCGTCGGCACGATGACCATCGAGGGCTCGGGCGGCGGCCAGGTGATCCGCAACAGCAGCGGCGACCTGTGGCTCAAGCCGGACGCCGAATTCATCTCCACGCTCGACGTCCCCGACGCGGCCGCCACCCTCGGCGACGACTGGTTCCTCTACCCCAAGGAGACCGGCGCCGGCGCCGATTACGCCCGGTTCTGCGACCTGGCCCTGCCGATCCAGGAGACCGCCGGCCAGGCCGCGTTCGAGGGTGCGGTGACCGCCGGCGGCAAGGCGCTGCCCATGGTCGTCGACGGGGTGAACATCCTCGGCTTCAAGCTGTTCGAGGGGAACAAGGCCGGCGCGCCGGTGCTGTTCAGCGGGGACGGCGAGCCCCGCCTGCTCTCACTGGAGACCGACAACAACAGCAGCATGAAGTTCAGCGAGTTCGACCAGCCGGTCCGGGCGGTGCCGCCGCCGTCCGACGAAGTGATCAGGACCGGCAAGTAGCGCCGGCCCCTCCCGGCGGCCGGTCCGACGGCCGACCACCGCACGGACGCCTTTTCAGTTTCAGCCGCACCGGAATTGAACCAATTCACTGAATTGGGCCCGCACTTCACAGTTGACTGTTCTTTAGTAAGCAATTGCTCAGGCATGGGCCTATTCCTGCGAGTTCTCTGAGAGATTCTGGCGAGCGTTTTCGAAACCCGGAACGCCGCCAGATTTCCGGAGGAGCCCGTGCGACCCCGCTCGCTCGCCCTTGCCGCCGCCCTCGCGGTCCTTCCCCTCGCCGCGATCAGCCTGGGAACCGCCCCCGCCCAGGCCGCGCCGTCCCCCAACGCCACCGCCCGGGTGGCCCTGCCGCAGACCGTCACCCCGGCCGTCGCCCGCTCGCACCGGCAGGGCGACCTGCCGGCCGACCGGGAGATATCCGTGGCGGTCTCGCTGAAATTGCGGAACACCGCCGAACTGGACCGTTTCCTGACCGCGGTCGCCACCCCCGGCACCGCCGAGTACGGGCACTACCTGACGCCCGCGCAATTCACCGACCGGTTCGGCCCGACCGCGGCCGACGTCGAGCAGGTCCGGGCGTTCCTCACCGCCCAGGGCCTGAAGGTCGACTCGGTCAGCGCCAACCGCCAGGTGGTGAACGCCACCGGCACCAGCGCGCGGCTGTCCGCCGCCTTCGGCACCCACGAGTCGACGTACACCGACCCGCAGCAGGGCGGCCGGGTGTTCTTCGCCAACGACGCCGCCGCCTCGGTGCCGGCCGCGCTGGCGGGCGTGGTCGAGGGCGTCAGCGGCCTGAACGACCACACCGTGCGCACCACCCGGCTCGCGAAGCCGCAGGCGTCCGCCCCGCACGCCACCCCGTCCGGCTACGGCCCGGCGACGTACGACGGCGCGTACCGGCTGAACCAGCTGGGCGCGGACGGCACCGGCTCCACGGTGGCGCTCTGGGAGTTCGACGGCTACAAGTCCTCGAACCTGACCACCTACGACAGCCAGTTCGGCCTGTCCGGCCCGGCGGTGACCACCGTCCCGGTGGACGGCGCCAACTACGACTCCAAGCCCGGCGAGGGCCAGGGCGAGGTGGAGCTGGACTCCGAGATCGTCCGCGGCGTCGCCCCGAAGGCCACCCAGCTGGTCTACGAGGCGCCCAACAGCGACCAGGGCGAGATCGACATGGCCGCGAAGATCGTCTCGGACAACCGGGTCTCGGTGATCTCCATCTCCTGGGGCTCCTGCGAGCCGGACACCACCGCCTCCTCGATGACCGCGGTGAACAACTCCTTCAAGCAGGCCGCCGCCCAGGGCATCTCGATCTTCTCGGCCTCCGGCGACGACGGCTCCCGGGACTGCACCCGCTCGACCTCCGGCTCCACCGTGAAGGCGGTGGACTTCCCCGCCTCCAGCCCGTACAACACGGGTGTCGGCGGCACCAACCTGAAGGTCTCCGGCACCTCCTACAGCTCGGAGAGCGCCTGGTCGACGGCGGGCGGCGGGGTCTCCACCCAGTTCGCCAAGCCGAGCTGGCAGACCGGCACCAACGTCACCGGCACCATGCGCACCGTCCCGGACGTCTCCTCCAACGCCGACCCGAACAGCGGCTTCGCGATCTACACCCAGGGCAGCTCCGCCCCCGGCTGGCAGGTCTACGGCGGCACCTCGGCGGCGGCCCCGCTGTGGTCCGGCTTCGCCGCGCTGTACAACCAGAAGGCCAAGGCCGCCACCAAGCCGGTGCTCGGCGAGGCCAACCCGAAGATCTACGCCGTCACCAACTCCTCCTCCTACGGCGGCGCCTTCCACGACGTCACCAGCGGCGCCAACCAGGACTTCGCCACCAGGGCCGGCTACGACCAGGTCACCGGCTGGGGCTCCCCGGTCGCCGACGGCCTGGCGAACGCCCTGCTCGGCTCCGGCGGCACCACCCCGCCGCCCACCGGCTCGTGCACCGCCGCCCAGCTGCTCGGCAACCCCGGCTTCGAGACCGGCAGCGCCTCCCCCTGGACCGCCTCCTCCGGCGTGGTCGACAACTCCTCCTCCGAGGCCGCGCACGGCGGCTCCTGGAAGGCGTGGATGGACGGCTACGGCTCCAGCCACACCGACACCCTCGCGCAGACCGTCAGCATCCCGGCCGGCTGCAAGGCCACGTTCAGCTACTGGCTGCACGTCGACACCGCCGAGACCAGCAGCACCGCCTACGACAAGCTGACCGTCACCGTCAACGGCACCACGGTGGCGACCCACTCGAACGTCAACGCCGCCACCGGCTACACCCAGAAGAGCATCGACCTGTCGGCCTACGCGGGCCAGAGCGTCACGGTGAAGTTCAGCGCGGTCGAGGACTCCTCGCTGCAGACCTCGTTCGTGGTCGACGACACCGCGCTCGCCGTGTCCTGACCCCGCATCGACCCGGGTGCCGGGGGACCCTCCGCGGGTCTCCCGGCACCCGTGTGTCGGCGGTGTTGCCGGTTCGGTCCGCTTGCGAAATGCTTGTCGTGACCACTGTCATATGTCCTGATTAATGACGTAGCCTCTCAACCCTCATAGGGTTCCCACACGCTCGGCGGCGCACCACCGATGCACCGGCCGAGCACCGTGGCGCCGGGGGTGATCCCGCCGAACCCGCCGGGTGGGGAAGGTGTCGCATGGGCTCGCAACAACCGCAGCACGCCGGCCGGCTCCGACTGGTCGGACAGCGCGACCACAGTGGCGAACTACCGCCGCCCGTCCCGCCGGCCCCGCCGGAGCCGGCCGCTCCGCAGACCCCGTCCGCCCAGGCCGCCCTACCGGCCCCGCAGGCTCCGGCGGGCGGCTTCGCCGAGGTGCTCAACGCCGCCATCGAGAGCAGCGGCCTCAGCCTCGACCGGATCCGCGCCGCGCTCGCCAAACAGGGCATCAGGGTCAGCGTCACCACGCTCAGTTACTGGCGGCGCGGCCGCAGCCAGCCCGAGCGCGCCACCTCGCTGCGCGCCGTGCACCTGCTGGAGGAACTGCTCGGCCTGCGCCACACCGCGCTCACCGCCCTGCTCGGCCCGCCCCGCCCGCGCGGCCGCTGGGTCACCCAGGGCCCGGCCCCCGACGGCCTGCGGCTGGAACAGGTCTGGCCCGGCCAGGCCGAGCTGGTCGAGGTGTTCGCCGAGCTCGACGCCCCGCCGGCCGGCCAGCTGGAGCGCCAGTCCATCCACGACGCCTACTACGTGGACGCCTCCCGCCGCGGCCACCTGCTGCGGATGCGCCAGGTGGTGCGGGCCACCGTGGACGGCGTCACCCGGCACGTGGTCGTCCACAAGGCCGACGAGGGCGTGCAGAGCTGCCCCGAGATCACCTCCGTCCGGCACGCCCGCCTCGGCCGGGTCCGCCGCCGCCCGCTCAGCGGCCTGCTGGTCGCCGAGCTGCTGCTCGACCGGCCGCTGGCGCTGGGCGACTCCACCGTCCTGGAGTACGAGGTGCACATCCCCGACTCCGGCCCCACCACCGACTACGGGCGGTTCTTCCCGGCGCCGGTGCGCGAGTACGTCCTCCAGGTGCACTTCGACCCCGCCGCCGTCCCGGTCCAGTGCGAACGCTTCGACCGCGCCCCCGGCACCGAGGTGGACCGGCACCGCGAGCCGCTGTGGATCGGCGCCTCGGCCAGCGCCCACGTGCTCACCGCCGACCAGCAGCCCGGCCAGGTCGGCATCCGCTGGCAGTGGGAGTGACCCTCCCGTCCGTCCGCTTCCCTCCTGATTCTTCCCTATCCTTCCCTTTCCCTCCCATTCGTTCCTCTTTATTACCTTTCCTTCCACTTCGTGTGCTTTCGCCCCTTTCATCCCTTCGGCCCCGTTTCGACCCTCGCCACGCCCGACCCCGCGGTGCGCGCGTTCACCCGAACCGCCCTGCCCGGCACCCCATCAGGTGGTCCGCGCCGCCTCCCCCGGGGAACGTGAGTCCCACTCAGCGAGCTCACGAGGAAAGGCGGAACCCACCCGTGCTGATGGAGTTCAGCGACATCGAGCCGGACGACTCCTGCGCCTGCGGCGGCTGCGCCGACCGCCGCCGGGCCCGGCTGCACGCCGTCCGCTCCCCCCGCCACCGCCCCCTCGGGGCCCGCCGCGCGGCCGTCCTGATAGCCGCCGCCGGCAGCGTGCTGGGCGGCCCCGCGCTCTCGCTCGCCGCGGCCGCGCCGCGCACCGACAGCAGCCCGCTGATACCCGACACCCCGCAGGGCGAGGTGGCCGGGCCCCACGGCGCGGACCCCTCCGCCCGCCGCTCGACAGCCGCCCAGCCCGCCACCACCCGGGCCGAGATCCTGCGCCGGGCGCAGACCTGGGTGGACCGGAAGGTGCCGTACAGCATGGCCGAGTACTGGTCGGACGGCTACCGGCAGGACTGCTCGGGCTTCGTCTCGATGGCCTGGGGCCTGGGCAGCAGCCAGACCACCTGGACGCTGCCGGACTTCGCCGACCGGATCGGCAAGGACGACCTCCAGCCCGGCGACGCGCTGATCTACAACAACCCCAAGGACCCGGAGGGCGGCTCGCACACCGTCCTGTTCGGCGGCTGGGTGGACGCCGCGCACACCCGCTACACCGCCCTGGAGCAGACCCGGCCGGGCACCACCAAGCGCAGCACCCCGTACGCGTACTGGAGCAACGCGAGCGGCTACCTCCCGTACCGCTACAAGGGGCTGAGCCAGCCCATGCCCGCGCCGGACTCCGACGCCTTCCCCGGGGCGGACAAGTTCGGGCCCGGCAAGGTCAACGCGTACGTGACCCGGCTGGGGAAGATGCTGGTCGAGCGGGGCGGCGGCCGGTTCTACCGGGAGGGGCCCAGCCCGGACTGGGGCGAGGCCGACCGGAAGGCCACCGAGGCGTTCCAGCTGGCCCAGGGCTGGCGCGGCAGCGAGGCCGACGGCTACCCGGGCAAGGACACCTGGGACTACCTGGTGCACCACAGGGGCAAGGACATCCCGCCCGCCGCCACCGCCCCGGCACCCGCCCCGACGACGCCGACGGCCCCGACGACGACAACGCCGCCCGCCCCGGCCCCCGGCACCCCGAACCCCCCGCCGCCCGCCCAGGCCCCGCCCTTCCCCGGCGCCGACCGGTTCGGCCCCGGCCGGGTCAACGACGACGTGCTGCTGCTCGGGCGGCGGCTGGTCGCCAAGGGCTTCGGCGCCGCCTACCGGGAGGGCCCCAGCCGGGACTGGGGCGAGGCCGACCGGCTGAACGTGGCCGCCTTCCAGCGCGCCCAGGGCTGGAGCGGCGCCGAGGCCGACGGCTACCCCGGCCCGCACACCTGGAAGCTGCTGTTCTCCTGAACCGCCCCCGGCGGGGGCCCGCCGCGCTCAGGAGGACGCGGCGTGCTCCCGCACCCAGGCGTGCATGGCGATCGCCGCGGCCGCGCCCGCGTTGATCGAGCGGGTCGAGCCGAACTGCGCGATCGAACAGACCGCCGCCGCGTGCTCCCACGCCTCGGCGGTCAGCCCCGGCCCCTCCTGCCCGAACAGCAGCACGCAGCGCTCCGGCAGCCGGAAGGTCTCCAGCGGCACCGCGCCCGGCAGGTTGTCGATCCCGATCACCGGCAGCCCGCGCTCCGCCGCGTAGGCGGCCAGCGAGGCCACCGAGCCGTGGTGGCGCACGTGCTGGTAGCGGTCGGTGACCATGGCGCCGCGCCGGTTCCACCGCCGCCGCCCGACGATGTGCACCTCCTCGGCCAGGAAGGCGTTCGCGGTGCGCACCACCGAGCCGATGTTGAAGTCGTGCTGCCAGTTCTCCACCGCGACGTGGAAGCCGTGCCGCCGGGTGTCCAGGTCCGCGACGATCGCCTCGTGCCGCCAGTACCGGTAGCCGTCCACCACGTTGCGCCGGTCGCCCGCGGCCAGCAGCTCCGGGTCCAGCCGGGGGTCGGCGGGCCACGGCTCCGGGTGCGGGCCGACGCCGATCTCGCGGTCGTCGCCAAGGTCGTCGTACTGCTCGCCCAGCTGGGGCACCGAGGTGTCGCTCACGCCCCCAACGGTACGGGCTCGGCCCGCACCGGCTTCTTCCGCGTCCGCACCGAGCGCTCCAGCTCGGTCAGCGCCTGCATGACCAGCCGGGCCCCGGCCCGGGTGACGTCGATCCGGTCGTCCCCGGGCAGGGCGGCCAGCTGGTGGTCCCAGGTGCGGTGGGCCTCGCGCAGCGCGGTGAAGTCGACGTCCTGGCCGAGCAGCACCGCGGCGGCGGCCAGCGCGGTGGCGTCCCGCAGCTCCTCGCCGAACGCGGCGGCCCCGGGCACCGGCGGGGCGTCCTCCCCCGGCAGGTGGGCCTCCAGCAGGACGGTGGAGCGGTCCAGCATGCCGACCGCCGAGCGGGCCTTGTCGAACTGCTTGCGGGTCAGCTCCCGCAGCACCTGCTCGTCGTGCCGCACCGGCTCCACCTCGGCCCGGTCCAGCGCCGCCAGCATCTCGCTGCGCGCCTCCCGCACGTCCAGCAGCGCCGGCCGCACGTCCTTCTCCGCGTGCCCGCCCGCCGGGTCCCCGTACGCGGTGAACACCGCCGCCGCGTACCGCCCCGCCGAAGCCAGCCACTCGGCCAGGCGCTCCGGCAGCCGGGCGGTCTGCCAGGTCGGGAACAGCGCGTACGCGGCGAGCGCGACGAACCCGCCCAGCAGCGTCATCGACACCCGGTCCACCGCCAGCCGCACCGGGTCGCCCGGCTGGAGGCCGAGCAGGAACACCACGTACGAGGAGATCGCCACCGTGGTCACCGCGTACCCGGTGCGCATGGTCAGGTACGCCAGCCCCATGCAGCACACCGCCAGCACCGCCAGCACCCAGTCGCCCGGGTCGAACAGCTGCACCACGGTGGTGGACAGCAGCACCCCGGCGGCCGTCCCGGCCACCCGGGCGACGCCGCGGCTGAAGGTCTGCGCGAAGTCCGGGCGCATCACCATCGCGGTGGTCATCGGCGCCCAGTAGCCGTGCTCGATCCGCAGCAGCCGGGCGGCCAGGTAGGCGGAGGTGACCACCACCGCCATCCGCGCCGCGTGGTGGAAGATCGCCGAGTGCCGGTGCAGCTGCCGCCCGACGGTGGCCAGCGCGACGGGCGCGACCTTGGCCAGCGGCGGGCGGCGCAGGCCGGTGGTGGGCTCGGTGCGGGTCTGCACGGTGCCGCGGTCCTGCCGGTCGAGCCGGTCCGCGGCCCGGCCCAGCAGGCCGGACAGCCGGCGGGCCGAGCGCCGGGCGCCGCCGCGCAGCAGGTCCTCGCCGCTGCCGCTGCCGGGGCGGGCCAGCGTCAGGCCCGGGGTGTCCTTGGGCAGCCGGAGCGGGTCGCCGCTGCGGATCGCCCGGGTCAGCGCGTCCAGCACCTCGGCGGCGGCGGCCAGCACCTCCCGGGCCCGGTCCCGCTCCGGGCCCTCCTCGGCGGCCCCGACCCGCGGGTCGGCCAGCGCCGCCAGCGCCGGGCGGATCCGCTCGGCGATGGTCCGCAGCCCGCGCAGCTCGGGCGGGCGGCGCCGGGCCTGCCGGGCGGTCAGCCGGGCGGCCTGCCGGCCGACGATGAACGGCTCCGGGTCGACCTGCGCCACCGGGTCGTGCCGCAGGCGGCGGGCGTAGTCGCCGAGCCCGGCGTAGATGTCGGCCAGCGCGTCGCGCTGGGCCCGCCAGCTGTCGATCGGCCAGAGCGTCACCACCAGCGCCTGGACGGCGCCGCCGACCGAGCAGAGCAGCCCGTGCTCGACCGCGGTGGGCACCGACACCGGCAGCTGCACCACCACCATCATCACGGCCAGCGTGTTCGCGGCCACCACGCCCGCGGTCGGCCCGATCGCCCAGGCCAGCCCGGCGCCGAACGCCCACAGCGCCAGCAGCACCGGGTACGCGCCCGGGATGCCGACCGCGACGTACCCCAGGAAGGTCGACAGGCCCAGCCCGGCCGCCGCCACCAGCGCCAGCGAGGCGCGCGGGCGGAACGAGCGCTGGAAGGTCGCGGTGCCCGCGATGAACGCGCCCATCGCGGCCGAGGTCGCCTGCGCGGGCCCGAACAGCAGCAGCGTCGGGAAGACCACCAGCGCGGCGGCCACCGCCCCGCGCAGCGCCCGCTTCGGGTTGGTCAGCGAGCGGTCCACGGTCAGCCCGGCCTTCGCGGTGTCGCGCAGGGCGGTGAACCAGGACATACCGTGAGCTTAACCACTTTTCGCGCCGCGACCCGTCGGCCGCCCGGCGACCCGTCGGCCGCCCGGACCCTCAGCCGTCCGACCCGCCCGCCGGCTCGGCCGCCACCGCTTCCACCGGCCCGGCCGGTTCACCCGCCGGCCCGGCCGGTTCACCCGCCCGCCCCGCCGCCCGCCGGGCCGCCCACCACGCCGCCGGCCGCGCCTGCACCGCCAGCAGGAAGGCGGTGGGCAGGAACACCGCGTCCGCCGAGACCATCGCCAGCGAGAAGAACGGCAGCCCGAGCAGCAGCGCGATCGCCAGGTGCTCGACCACCATCACCGCCAGCAGCACGTTCTTCAGCCGCCGCGCGGCCAGCGAGAACGGGAAGCCGACCTGCATGACCACGGTGCCGTAGGTCAGCGCGAAGGTGACCAGCAGGCTGCCGCCGAGCAGCCCGGACAGCTCCGGCCAGGGCGTGAAGTAGTCCAGCTTCAGCGGGTAGAAGACCGCGGTGCCGTCCTGCCAGCGGGTGCCCTGCACCTTGTACCAGCCGGCCGTGGCGTACACCAGCACCACCTGGACGGCGATCACCAGCATCGCGCAGTTGTGCAGCATCGCGGCCAGCGCGTCGGCCAGCGCCCGCGGCTCGCCCCACTCGGACGGGTCCCGGCCCGGCCGGCGGGCCCGGCGGCGGGCGTCCAGCGACCAGACCCGGCCGCAGCGGGTGAACACCAGGTAGATCGCCATCAGGTGGACCAGGTTGTCGCCGCCGTCGCCGAGGAACACGTTCCGGTTCTGCAGCGACAGCACGGTCAGCGCGAACAGCACCGAGGAGGCCCTGGTCCGCCAGCCCAGCGCCAGCGCGAGGGCCGACAGCAGCGCCAGCAGGTACACCGCCTCGAACCACCAGCGGCCGTCGCTCCAGGACAGCGCGGTGAACGCGTGGGTGTCGGCCAGCAGTCGCTCGTTCAGCTCCGCCGACCAGGGCGAGCGGTCCCCGTACAGCACCCGCCGGTGGGGCCACTCGCGCAGCAGGTAGGCGCCCCAGGTGCCGGCCACGCCGATCCGCACCACGGCGGCCTGGTACGGGGCGAGGGTGGTCAGCAGGCGCGGCAGCGCGGCCCGGACGGCGGCGGCCGGGGCCGTCACGACAGGCCCCGCAGGTCCTCGGGCTGGACGGGCCACCAGGGCAGCTCGCGGGAGTGCGGGGCGGTGTCGACCTGCTCGGTGCTCCAGGTCGGCGGGGCGACGGCGGTGACCGTGACCCGCAGCTGGACCTGGATCACCCGGCCGCCGCCGTCGCCGATCCGCTGCAGCGCGATCCGCTCCAGGTACTGCTCGGCCAGCTGCCCGCGCGAACCGGCCGCCGCCCGGGTGTCGCCCCCGCCGTGGGTGGACTCGTAGAAGTCCCAGGCCCGGCGCAGCAGGTTCTGGTCCAGGTGGCTGGGCGCCGGGTCGTGCCGGATCGCCGCCCAGTCCTGCGCGGTCAGGCCGCGCCACTCGCCGGTGACGACCTTCCCGTCGGCGCCGATGCTCTGCGTCCGGGCGTCCACCGCGACGTTGCGCTGCAGCGGGTCCGGCGCGAACAGCTTCCAGTTCTGCTCGAACTCCGGGTACACCACCCAGTCGATCTGCGTCCGGTACTCCTTGGACACCGAGTTCGCGGGCGCCACGTACAGGAAGAGCACGCCGAGGAACGCCAGGACGCAGGCCCCCAGGCCCACCCCGGCGACCACCAGCACCAGCCGGGCGGGCTTGGACCAGACGCGCACGGCGGCCATCCTGCCGCACCGCCCACCTGTTCGAACAGGGGCCGGGACCCTCGCGGCCGCTACATGACGAACGGCTCCCCGCCGCCGCCGCTCACCATCGGGCGGCCCGCGGCCTCCCAGGCGAACATCCCGCCGTCCACGTTGACCGCGTCCCGGCCGTTTGCCACCAGGTACTGCACGACCTGGGCGGAGCGCCCGCCGACCCGGCACACCACGTACAGCCGCCCGTCGGGCAGCTCGTCGAGGCGGGCCACCACCTGGCCGATCGGGATGTGCAGCGCGCCCTCCACGTGCCCGGCGTCCCACTCGCTCTGCTCGCGGACGTCGAGCAGGACGGCGTCGGCGGGCACCGAGGCGGCGTCGGCGGTGGGCAGCTGAGCGAACATCTGGGGATTCTCCTGGGGTGCGTCGTCGGACGGTGCGTTCCGGCCATTGTCGGGCAGCAGCGCGACCAGCCGCTCCTGCCGCTCGGCCGCGGTGGCCAGCAGCTGCTCGGCGAGGTCCTCCAGCAGCCGCTCCGGCTCGTCCGGGCGCAGCAGCAGCAGCTCGCCCATCGGCGTCCGCTCCAGCCGCACCCGCTCCACCGCCAGCGCGGTGATCCGGCCGGACAGCCACTCCAGGCGCTGGCGCAGCCAGCCCAGCCGGTCGGGGGAGTCGGCGGCGGGCGCCGAGTCCGGGGAGGAGGACCACTCCTCGGCGAGGCGCTCCAGCTCCGCCGCGTCGGCCAGCGCGTACGCCTCGTTGACCCGGGCGATGAACGCCGAGCGGCGCTCCTGCTCGGCCGGGTCGGTGGTCAGGTCGGGGTGGGCGCGGCGGGCCAGCTCGCGGTAGACCCGCTGGGCGTCCTTGTCCGGGCGCACCCGGCGGGCCTCCGGCTCGCCCTCGCGCGGGCCGCGCTCCTCGGCGGGCTCGACCCGCTCGCGGGCCTCCCGGGCCCGCCGCAGGTCCTCCGGGTCGCCGCTGAGCGCCGCCACCGACTCGGCGATCAGCGCGTCCAGCTCGTCCAGCTCGGCGTACAGCGGGCCGAGCAGCTGGTGGTGGGCCAGCGCGAAGTTGTCGATCTCCACCCGCAGGGTGGCCACGTCGACGTCCAGGGTCAGCCAGGCCAGCTCGGCCGCCGCGACCCGCTCCTCCAGGTCCCGCCGCTCCGGGTCCGCCCACACCTCGACGCTCGGTACGCTCACCCTGGCCACCCTACCGGGGCACGCCGCGCACCCGATCGGGTGAGGGCGGGGGACCCCGGGGCGCGCGACGGGCGACACGCAACTGATACTGACGAATCTGCCCGATTAACTACCTCCTCCAGCCGTCTCCGTGCTTCATTGGAGGGCGCGCGCAAGGACGCGCGCACCGGCCAGGAGGAGCAGCAAGCACAACAAAAGGGGCAGACCGATACCCATGGTGGACCAGCCCGACTCCACACCACCCGCCGGAGTGGTCGCCCTGCTCCGGGTCGCCGCCGTGCTGGTCGACCCGGACGGCCGGATCGCACTGTGGAACCGCACCGCGGAGGAGCTGTTCGGCCACCGCGCCGAGGTCGCCCTCGGCCGCACCGCGCACGGCCTGCTGCCCGCCGTCGACCCCCGCCCGGACGGCACCGGCCAGACCCTGCGCGGCGACGCCCTCGACACCCTCGACGACCTGGTGCTGAACGGCCCGTGGGCCGGCCCGATCACCGTGCACGACCGCGAGGAGCGCCCGCGCGACGTCCTGTGGTGGGCCTACCCGCTGGTCGAACCGTCCGGCCGCTCGCTGCTCGCGCTGGCCGCCGACGCCCGGCCGCTGCGCGCCACCGGCCCCCGGATCGCCCTCGGCGAACGCCTCGTCCCGTACGCCGCCGCCCCCGCCGCCGCCCGCCCGCAGCAGGTCGACGCCGCCTTCGCCCCGCCCGGCCCGGCCGCCGGGGCGCTCGCCGCGCTGCTCCCGGCCGGCTCCGAGGAGCGCCGCCGCCGGCTGCTGGACGCGCTCGCCCAGGCCGGCCCGCCCGCCCTGCAGGTGGACGCCGCGACCAGGCTGCCGGTGGTGCCCTACCAGTCCTCCCCGGAGGGCGCCGGCACCGCCCGGATCGCCGCCGGCCTCGGCCGCCGCTACCCCACCCCGCAGCAGCGCGCCGCCCGCCGCGCGGACGGACCGCCGCCCGGCACGGGTGCCCCGGGCCGCCCCGGGGTACGGATACCGCCCGCCGGGCCGGCCGACCTGCGGCCCGGCAGCTCCGTCCCCGCACCGCGCGCCGCCGCCGCCCACGGCCCGACCCCGGGAGTCCCCGCCATCGACCCCGCAGCCGCCGCCCCCGAACCGACCGCCGCCCACGCCGCCCTCGTCGCCGTACCGCCGAGCCGGACGGCCGACCCCGGCACCGGCGTGGAGGTGGTCCGCGGGCTGCCCGACGACGGCGACCTCGCGCTGCTCGCCTCGGTCGGCAGCCAGGTCGGCACCACCCTCGACCTGGACACCACCGCCCGCGAACTGTGCGAGGTGCTGGTCCCCCGGGTCGCCGACTTCGCCTGCGTCGACCTGCTCGACAGCCTGATCTCGGACGCCGAACTGCCCGTCGGCTCCCCCGACGACGCCACCATGCTGCGCCGGGTCGCCCGCACCTTCAACGCCTCCTCGCAGCGCTGGAGCCACGTCCTGGACGAGGGCTCGCTGCTCGCCATGCCGCGCTCCACCCCGCCCGGCCTGGCCCTGCAGGAGAACCAGCCGGTGCTGGTGCCGCTGATCTCGCCGGACGTCGCGGTCGACTACGCCGCCTCGCTCGGCGGCCCCGAGCTGGAGCCCGCCGTGGTCGGCCGCTCGATGCTGGTGCTGCCGCTGTCCGCCCGCGGCGCCGTGCTCGGCATCCTCAAGCTGCTGCGGCTCTCCGACCGGAAGCCCTTCACCCGCTCCGACGCCGACACCTTCAAGGAGATCGCCGCCCGGGCCGCGCTCTCGCTGGACAACGCCCGGCTGCACCGCGCCGAGTCCAAGGTCGCCACCACCCTGCAGCGCTCGATGATCCCGACCCGCCCGCCGCGGATCCCCGGCGTGCAGGTCGCCCACCGCTACATGCCGGGCGACCGCAAGGCCGAGGTCGGCGGCGACTGGTTCGACGCCATCCAGCTGCCCGGCAGCCGGGTCGCCCTGGTGGTCGGCGACGTGATGGGCCACGGCCTGCACTCGGCCGCCGCGATGGGCCGCTTCCGCACCGCCATGCAGACCCTGGCCGCCCTCGACCTGCCGCCCGGCCAGCTGCTGCGCCACCTGGACAACCTGGCCCACAAGCTCGGCGACGACCACCTGGCGACCTGCCTGTACGCCGTCTACGACCCGATCAACCGCACCTGCGAACTCGCCTCGGCCGGCCACGTCCCGCCGGTCCTGGTGCACCCCGACGGCCGCGGCGAACTGCTGGAACTGCCCTCCGGCGCGCCGATCGGCGTCGGCGGGGTGCCGTTCCAGACCAAGAAGATCGACGTCTCGGACGGCTCGATGCTGGTGCTGTGCACCGACGGCCTGGTCGAGGTCCGCGGCGGCGACATAGGGGAGGGGCTGGCGGCGCTCTGCGGCAACCTGATCGACCCCCGGCAGACCCCCGACGAGGCGTGCGACACCGTGCTGAACACCCTGCACTCCGACGACCGGCAGGACGACATCGCGCTGCTGGTGGCCCGCTTCGACGGCGTCCCGCCGACCGAGGTCGCCACCTGGCAGCTCGGCGTCACCGAGCTGGAGGTCGGCCGGGCCCGCCGGCTGGTGCGCGACCAGCTCGCCACCTGGCAGCTCGACGCGCTCGCCGAGACCGTCGAACTGCTGGTCTCCGAGCTGGTCACCAACGCGGTCCGGGTGGCCCGCTCCGAGGTGCAGCTCCAGCTGATCCGGGTCGACAAGCTGCTGGTCGAGGTCAGCGACGACAACCACAACCTGCCCTCGCTGGAGCCCGCCGAGTCGATGTCCGAGCACGGCCGCGGCCTCAACCTGGTCAGCAAGCTGGCCGAGAAGTGGGGCACCTCCCGCAAGGCGGTCGGCAAGGTCGTCTACTTCGAGATGCCGCTGCCGCGCGGCTGACCGCCGGGCACGGGAGCCGGACCGGGGCGGCCTACGGCGCGACCGCCGCCCTGGTCCGGCCCTTCGCGGCCACCGCGGCGGCCGCCCCGACCCCGGTCAGCACCCGCGGCCAGTAGTCGCCGAACACCTCGACCCAGACCGCGATCAGCACCGCCGCGCTGATCGCCACCAGGTGCTCCAGACCGGCCAGGTTCGGCAGCACCAGCGCCTCCAGCGTCATCGCCAGCACCACCGCCCCGCCCGTCCACCACGCCCGGCAGCGCAGCGCCACCACCACGGCCAGCGCCACCACCGCCGCCGACGGCCCGGTGTCCCGCACGTGCGCCACCCAGCGCGGGAAGCCCAGCGCGTGGTGCGGGCCGAGCGCCACCCCGATCCGGGCGAACAGCGTGCCCGCCAGGGTGCAGGCGTACGCCACCACCAGGGTCAGCCGCCGCCCCAGCACCGCCTCGGCCACCCCGAACACCAGGAAGACCTGCGCCAGCGCGCCCCACACCGGCAGGTCCAGGGCCGGCACGTACAGCGACAGCGGGGTGCGCAGCAGCGACACGTCCAGCGGCAGCGCCGCCTTCACCACCCCGATGTCGGACACGAACCTGTCCCCGCCCGGCAGGTGCTGCACCACCGAGAACAGCAGCACCAGCGCGGTCGCCGCGGTCGCCAGCGGCACGGCGGCGAACTTCCGCCGCACCAGCTGCTCCTTCACGGCGGCGAACAGCTCCCCCCACTCCGCGACCGCGGCCCGGCGGAACACCGCCCACACCTTCGATCGCGCGCCCCCCGCGCGGGTGATCTGCCTCACGTACCGTCTCTCCCGTCCGATTCCGTCCCCACCGGGACTCCGCCTCTTCCCGCCCCCACCACCGACCCTACGCACCGGGAGGACCGGTGGCATCGGCCGTGGAGACCATCGCGCCGTCGTCCCCGAGGACGACGCCGGGCCCGCTCCGCCCCCCGGCGGAGGGACCGCCCCCCTTCCCGCGCCGCACCCGGCTGGGAAGCCGTCTCACCCGTGCCGGCGGCGGAACAGCGCCGGCATGCTCGGCACCGTGATGAAGCCCTCCGCGCGGGCCGAGGCGATGCCGATCCGGGGGATCTCGCCGCTCTTCTCGAAGAGCAGGTAGCGCGGCTCCCAGATCGGGCGGTACTTCGCGTTCGCCCGGTAGAGCGACTCGATCTGCCACCAGCGGGAGAAGAAGCCCAGCACCGAGCGCCACAGCCGCAGCACCGGACCGGCGCCCAGCTTCGAACCGCGCTCGAAGACCGACCGGAACATCGCGAAGTTCAGCGAGACGCGCTCCAGCTCGACCTCCTGCGCGCGCTGCAGGAGCTCGATCACCATGAACTCCATCAGGCCGTTCTCGCTGTCCCGGTCGCGCCGCATCAGGTCCAGCGACAGGCCGTGCCCGCCCCACGGGACGAAGCTCAGCAGCGCCCGCAGCACGCCGTCCCCGTCGAAGCACTCCAGCATCACGCAGCGCCCGTCGCCCGCGTCGCCGAGCCGCCCCAGCGCCATCGAGAAGCCGCGCTCGGTCGCGCCGTCCCGCCAGTGGTCGGCCTTGGCCACCAGCTCGGCCATCTCGCTCTCGGGGATGTCCCCGTGCCGGCGGATCCGCACCGTGTACCCGGCCCGCTTGACCCGGTTGTACGCCTGCCGGACCACCCGCATCGCCCGGCCGTCCAGCGAGAACTCGTCCAGCTCGACGATCGCCTCGTCGCCCAGCTCCAGCGCGTCCATCCCGTGCCGGGCGTAGATCACCCCGGCCTCCTCGGAGGCGCCCATCACGGCCGGCACCCAGGCGTGCTCGCGGGCCTCCGCCAGCCAGGCGTCGATCGCCCCCGGCCACGCCTCCGGGTCGCCGATCGGGTCGCCGGAGGCCAGCGTGACGCCGCCGACCACCCGGTAGGCGATCGCCGCCTTCCCCGACGGGGAGAACACCACCGCCTTGTCCCGGCGCAGCGCGAAGTAGCCCAGCGAGTCCCGCTCGCCCTGCTTCTCCAGCAGCTCGCGCAGCCGGCGCTGGTCCTCGTCGGTCTGCAGCTCCTCGCCGCGCGGCGAGCGGAACGCCACCCACAGCACGAACAGGAACAGCACCGCGCTCATCACGTTGATCGCCGCGTTGACCCAGGTCGGCACCGAGACCACGTCCTGGACCCGCTCCGACGGGGTCAGCGTGATCATCCGGTGCACCGCGTAGCTGAACCGGGTGCCGAAGCCCGCGCCGGAGACCTCGTTGGTCAGCTGCACCAGCACCGAGCCGACCAGCCCGCCCAGCAGCAGCCCGCCGACCGCGGCGGCGGCCGCGGTCTTCGGGTTGGAGCGGTCGCCCTTGGAGGTGAACTCCCGGCGGGAGACCAGCAGCGCCACCAGGAACAGGCCGGTCAGCACCACCGAGAAGTAGTTCCAGACGTGGTCCTTGTACCGGTCGCCCCAGGCCAGGAAGCCCAGGAAACCGAGGAACGTCACCCCGGCCAGACCGGTGTTGAAGAGCCACGCCGCCCGTTTGCGGCGGCGCATCGCCACCGCCAGGAACAGCGCCAGGAACACCGAGACCAGGCCCGCGGTCATCAGGTACGGGGTGAAGAACTCACCCGTGTTGTGGCGCCGCACCTCGGCCCGGAAGGGCACCGAGAGCACCGCCAGCAGGTTCAGCAGGGCCATCAGCCGCAGGTACCAGACGGTCGACGCGGCGGCCCGCGGCCGCCACCGTGCCAGCGGCCCGGGGCCCTCGCCGTCGGTGGGGGACACGGCTGGGGAAGCCGTCTTCACAGTGGACACAGCAACCATTCCAGACGATCGATCACAGGGGCGCATCCGCTCGCGGTACCGCGCACTCGACCCCGATTTCC
This sequence comes from Kitasatospora sp. NPDC057198, assembly GCF_042670125.1. Taxonomy (NCBI): domain Bacteria; kingdom Bacillati; phylum Actinomycetota; class Actinomycetes; order Kitasatosporales; family Streptomycetaceae; genus Kitasatospora; species Kitasatospora sp. NPDC057198. The sequence continues at coordinate 20,577 of NZ_JBHUWH010000096.1, forward strand.
ATGGTTGCCCAGCGGAGATGAGAATTGCGTGAATCCGGTAGCGGATTCCCACCCCCGCCGATCGGCGGGGGTGCCGGACCGTCCCGGCCCGTGCCGGCCCCACCGGGAAGGGACCCGGCCCCACCGGGAGAGACAGGGAGAGACATGCCGCCGACCCGGGTCCTGATCGTGGACGACGAGGTGCTGGTCCGTTCCGGGCTCGGCCTGATCGTCGGCTCGGCAGCCGACCTGGAGGTGGTCGGCGGCTGCTCCGGCGGCCAGGCCGAGCGGCTGGTCCGCGAACTCGCCCCGCAGGTCGTCCTGCTCGACGTCCGGATGCCCGACCTGGACGGCATCAGCGTGCTGCGCCGGCTGCGCGCGCTGCCCGAGCCGCCCGCCGTCGCGATGCTCACCACCTTCGACACCGACGAGCACATCGGCACCGCGCTGCGGGCCGGCGCCGCCGGGTTCCTGCTCAAGGACACCGCCCCCGACCAGCTGGTGCACGCCGTCCGGGTGCTCGCGGCCGGCGGCAGCGTGCTCTCCCCGACCG
>NZ_JBHUWH010000097.1:0-21028 GCF_042670125.1 Kitasatospora sp. NPDC057198
ATCCTCGGCCTCAACGGCGCCGGCAAGACGACCCTGCTCCGCCTCCTCGGCGGCGCGGAGAAGCCCGACACCGGTGAGGTCATCGAGGGCCACGGCCTCAAGCTCGGCTACTACGCCCGGGGCGGGGTCCGCGGGTCAGGGGCAGGGGCCGGGTCAGGGGCGGGGCCCGCGGGTCAGGGGCGGGGGCGGGTCAGGTGGGTGGCGAGGGCGGCGAGTTCGGTGCGCCAGGGCGGGGGGACGGGGGCGGTGGCGGCGATCCGGCGGGTGCGGTCGAGCAGGTGGGCGATGGTGCGTTCGGCGCGGAGGTGGTCGGCGGGGCCGAGCAGGACCTCGCGCAGCAGGTCGCCGTACCAGTCGCGGTCGCCGCTGCCGTCGAGGAAGCCGCGCAGGCGCCACGCGGAGTGCAGGGGGCGGGCGTAGTCCTGGTAGAGGACGGTGAGGTCGCCGCGGCCGGCCAGCGCGGCGCCCATCATCAGGGGGTGCTGGAGGGCGTACCAGCCGGTGCCGCAGCTGCGGGCGCAGCCGGCGAGGCAGCCGGCCGGCCAGGGGTCGGTGAGGTGGCGGCTGGTGAGCGCGGAGTCGACGTAGCTGCCGCCGAGCCGGCCGATCCGCAGGTCGTGCCAGAGCTGGCGGGCGACCTCGGGCAGGTCGGCGGCGAGGCGGTCGGCGAGGGCGGTGGCGAGTTCGCCGACGAGGGCGGCCATGCCGGCGCCGAAGCCGCGGGCGTCGCCGCCCCAGCCGTTGCGTTCGTGTTCGGCGGCGTGCCGCACGTGCAGGGTGGGGGTGTCCTGCCGGAGCAGGGCGTTCTCGCGGACGTCGCGGCGGATCAGGTAGGCGGTGTCGAGGAGTTCGAGGGCGACGGCGGCGTCCACGGGGGGCGCGGCGGCCGCCTCGCCGCCGGCCGCGAGGTAGCCGGTGAGCAGCACGGTGGGCCGCAGGCGTTCGCCGCCCGCGGCGAGGAGTTCGGCGAGGGCGTCGACCATGCCGGTGGCGCGCGGGTCGACGGCCCGGCAGCGGGCCTGTTCGGCGCGCAGCAGCCCGCGCACGCGTTCCTCGACGCGGGCGGGCATTCCGGTGCGCGGGAGCTCGGACCGGACGGCGTCCGGTGGCACGGGCTGCGGCGTCATGGCGTCTCCGTGGATGGGCCCGGCTCCCCCCGGGGCCGGGCCGGACGGTCACCGGCCGGGCGGGGGCGTCAGGCCCGGCTGCCGGTGCCGAGCAGGTGGAGCTCGGCGGGGAGGTCCTGGCGGCGGGTGATGTTGAGTTTGCGGTAGACCCGGGTGAGGTGCTGTTCGACGGTGCTGACGGTGATGTAGAGCTTGCGGGCGATCTCCCGGTTGGTGTGGCCGTACACGGCGAGGGTGGCGACCCGCTTCTCGGAGTCGCTGAGCCGGGTGTGCGGGTCGTCCGGTCCGGCGGCGCCCTCGGCGGGCTGTTCGCGCGGGCTGTCGGCGCCGCAGTTCGCGGCGAGCTGCCGGGCGCGGCGTTCGACGGTGTCGGCGCGGCTGCCGTCGCCGAGTTCGCGCAGCACGGCGGCGAGGTCGGCGAGGGTGCGGGCGAGTTCGTGGCGGTCCTCGGCGGCGTGCAGTTCGTCGACGGCGCGGGTGAGCAGGGCGTGGCGCCGGCGGGGTTCGCCCAGGGCGGCGCGCACCCGCAGGGTGAGGCCGGCGATCCACGGGTGCCCGGCGTCCCGGTGGGCGAACTGCTCGTCGAGCAGCCGGGCGGCCTGCGGGGTCTCGCCGAGCTGGATCAGGGTCTCGGCGGCGCCGGTGCGCCAGGGCAGCAGGAGCGGCCGGTCCAGGCCCCAGCGGCGCAGGCTGCGGCCGATCTCCAGGAAGTCCCCGAGGGCGGCGTGCGGGCGGTGGGTGGCGAGGTGGTGGTGGCCGCGGGCGTACAGGTGGGCGAGGCCGTGGACGCTGCCGGCGAGGCCGTCGGGCAGCGGGCGGCCGAGTTCGCGGGCGGCGGTCTCGTGCTGTCCGGCGGCGGTGGCGGCGCGGACCAGGGTGGCGGCGACGCCGCCGGCGAAGGCGCTGCCGCCGCGTTCGGGCAGCAGGTCGAGGGCGGCTTCGGCCTGCTGCTGGGCGCCGGTGAGGTCGCCCTGGCGGAGCAGGGCCTCGGCGTACAGGGCGGTGAAGGCGGTCTGCCAGCCGGGGGCGCCGCGGCGGGCGGCCTCCTCGACGAACACCTGGCACCAGGGCAGGGCGCGGGAGGGGCCGTCGACGGCGAGCAGGGCCCGGACGGCCTGGGCGATGGGGGCGGCGGTGGCCTCGCCGAGGGTGGTGCCGCGCAGGAAGTGCTCGGTTTCGGCGGCGGCCCGGCCGTCGGGGGTGTAGGCGGGCAGCGCCCAGAGCACGGCGGGGGCGGGGCCGCGGGCGGGCTGCGGTTCGCCGGAGCGGGTGGTGGTGGTGGCGTGGCCGGCCCACCGGGGGAAGGCGGAGAGCCCGTCCAGCGGGTCGGCGGTGCGGCCGATCCGGGGGGTCCGGGCGGGGCGTTCGGGGTCGCGTCCGGTGGCGGGCCGCTGGTCGAGGACGTCGGCGGCTTCGTCGATCCGGCCCTGTTCGGTGAGCAGCCGGGCCAGCGGCGCGATGCCGTCGGGGGCGAGCCGGCCGGCCCGCAGGGTCTCCAGCGGTGCGGCGAGGGCGCGTTCGGCGGCGCTGGGGTTGGTGCGCCAGGTGAGGGCGGCGAGCCTGGTGCGGTAGTGGGCGCGGCGGCCGTCGTCGGCGGGGCCCTGGCAGGCGAGTTCGAGGCAGGCGGCGGCGAGGTCGGGGGCGCCGTCGGCGAGCAGCTGGTCGGCGGCGGCGGCGAGGACGGGGACGGCCCAGGACAGGTCGGTGGGGCCGAAGGCGAGCAGTTGGGCGGCGACGGCGGTGGTGGGGGCGCCGTCGTGGTGGGCGAGTTCGGCGGCGGCGCGGTGCAGGGCGGCCCGGTCGTGCGGGTCCATCCGGTCGAGGACGGCCTGCCGGGCCAGCGGGTGGCGGAAGCGGTGGCCGTCGAGGATGCCGGCGGCGTCCAGGGCGGCGGTGCCGCGGGCGGCGGCGCCCGCGGCGGTGCCGGTGAGCCGGGCGGCGAGGTCGGGGGCGGCGAGGTCGTCGAGGACGGCGAGCGCTTCGGCGAGCCGGAGCGCGGCGGGTCCGCAGCGGTGCAGGCAGGCGAGGACGGCCTGGGTGAAGGCGCCGCCGAGGGCGGGGGCGCGGCCGCCGGCCCGGTGCTCCTCGAACAGGGCGCGCAGCAGCAGCGGGTTGCCGCCGGCGGCGTCGGCGGGGGGCGGGGTGCGGCCGTCGGCGGGTCCGGCGGCGAGTTCGGCGGCGGCGAGCCGGGCGACGGCGTCGGGGCCGAGCCGTTCGGCGCGGATCCGCACGAAGCCGCGCTGGCGCAGCAGTTCGGTGCGGTAGCCGGGGTCGTCGCCGTTCTCGTGGACGGATTCGGTGCCCACCAGCAGGACGCGGGAGGCGCGGGTGCGGCGGACCAGGTGCAGCAGGTACTGGCAGGAGAGGTCGTCGACGTGGTGCAGGTCGTCGACGCAGAGCACGACGGGGGCCTGTTCGGCGAGCCGGTGGACGGCGGCGCACAGCGCCTGCATGGTGTCGATCCGGGTCGGGTCGGGCGCGTCGGCGGGGTCGGGCAGCGTCCCGGCGGGCGCGGCGGCGAGGAGTTGGCCGAGGACGCCGAGCGGGAGGCGGTGTTCGACGGCGGTGCCGATGGCGCGCAGCACGACGGCCCCGGCGGCGGCGGCGCGCTCGGCGACCGTCTCGACGAGTTCGCTGCGGCCGCAGCCCGCGGCGCCCTCGATCAGCACGACTCTGGGGGTGGCGCGCAGGCAGTCCGCGAGCGCGCTGTCCAGGACGGCGAGTTCTCGTTCACGGTCGATCAGCACTTTCGGCCCCCGGCTTCGTCCGCGTCACGGTCGGTGTCAGCGGGCCCGCTCCCCGGCGGTCGCCTGGGGTGGTGCGGGCTCGGCAGAGACGTGCCGTCCGGAATCCGTTCCGCCGGCGCTGCCGAGTCTAGGCGGCGGGGGGGCGTCCGAACGGCCCGGCGGCGGGCGGTGAAAGCTGCACGGCAACAACTTCCCCCCGGTGTCCGGGGCGGGGTCAGCGGGTCGGGAAGAGGCGGCGGGGGACGTCGCGGGGGCGGGTGCGGGCGCGCCACTCGCGCGGGTAGCCGATCGAGACCTCCTCGAACCGGACGCCGTCGTGCCAGCTGGTGCGCGGGATGTGCAGGTGGCCGTAGACGGCGGCGGCGGCGCGGTAGCGCAGGTGCCAGTCGGCGGTGCGCTCGGTGCCGCACCACTGGGCGAACTCGGGGTGGCGCAGCGCGTCGGTGGGTTCGCGCACCAGCGGGTAGTGGTTGACCAGGACGGTGCGCAGCGCGGGGTCGCAGGCGTCGAGGCGGCGTTCGCTCTCGGCGACCCGGGCGCGGCACCAGGCGTCCCGGCCGGGGTGCGGGTCGGGGTGCAGCAGGTACTCGTCGGTGCAGACGACGCCGGCCCGGCGGGCCTGGTCGAGGGCCTGGTCCTTGGTGGCCGCGGCGGGGGTGCGGAAGGTGTGGTCGTAGAGCACGAACAGCGGGGCGACGACCAGCGGTCCGCCCGGTCCGCACCAGACGGGGTAGGGGTCCTCGGGGGTGAGCACGCCGAGGGAGCGGCACAGGTCGACCAGGTGCCGGTAGCGGGCTTCGCCGCGCAGTTGGACGGGGTCGTCGGGGGTGGTCCACAGGTCGTGGTTGCCGGGGACCCAGACCACGGTGGCGTAGCGGGAGCTGAGGACGCCGAGCGCCCATTCGACGTCGGGGAACAGCTCGCCGACGTCGCCCGCCACGAGGAGCCAGTCGGCGGGGCTGTCGGGGTGCAGGTCGCGGACGATCTCGCGGTTCTCCCGGTGGGCCACGTGCAGGTCGCTGATGGCCATGAGCTGTCCGTGCGGCATGGGCCGAGGGTACGGTCGGCGGGGGGCGGTCGGCACCCCTGCCGGACCCCTATCGCCCCTTCCTGACGGATCGTCAGTTCACTTGCAGGGTAAGGATCCTGACACGGGGACGGCCGGGGCCGCGGTGTTCCCGCGTGCTCCCGGCCGGTCCGGCGGTGTGGTCGGCGCCGCTCAGCCCCAGCGGTCGTCGGCGGGCAGGACGGTGTGACCGGAGCCGTCGCCGACGGGGGCGAGGGCGGGGTCGAGGAGCGCTCCGGCGACGGGGGCGCCGGCCTGCTGCCCGGCGGGCAGGGCGATGTCCTGGGCGGTGTCCTGGGTGGTGGCCGTCGGGGAGGGGGAGGGTGCGGTGACGCCCCATCGGTCGTCGCCGAGGGTGGCGGTGTTTCCGGTGAGGGTGCCGAACCCGATCAGGGCGGCGGTCCCCGCGGCGAGCAGTGCGGTGAGGGCGGTGTTCCGTATCCGGTCGGTCGATCGCTTCATTGCATCCCCCAGCAGTCGGAACGGGTCGGAGAAGTGTCGGCGGGCCCCGGCCCCACGGACCCGGGGCACCTCGCCTCGGGCCCTACTCTGCCCCGTGAGCAGGGCCCGGCCCGAGACCAAACCGATGGCGTAAAGTTGCATGGCAGGAACTTCGCACTCCGACGGGGGTCTTCTGAGTGTTCGTCCGCCCGCAGTCTCCGACCGGTTTCGCCGAGCTCGACGACCTGAGTGCGAGTGCCTACGGGCTCGCGGTCGAGTCGGGCCGTTTCGACCGCGCGGCGATCGCGGCGGCGCTGAAGCTGGACGAGGCCGAGATGGACCGGATCGAAGAGGTCCTGCGGACCATGCACCTGTTACAGCCGCGGCCCGGTGATCCGAGCGTGCTGGCCCCGGTCAGTCCGGACGTGGCGGCGGCCGACCTGGTGGGCCCGGCGGAGCAGCAGATCCGGGACCTGATGCAGGCGGTGACGGACGTGCGGGGGAAGCTGCTGTCGTTGACGCCGCTGTACTTCGAGGGCCGTCGGCTGCGCAACCGCTTCGAGGCGTTCGACGTGGTCACCGACGTGGACACGATCCAGAACATGCTGGACCACCTGGGGCAGACCTGCCGGCACCAGCTGCTGACCGTCCAGCCGGGCGGCGCCCGTCCGTCCACGCTGCTCCCGGCCGCGCTGAAGTCGGCCGAGGGGATGCTGGAGCGCGGGGTGCAGATGCACACCATCTACCAGCACACGGCCCGTTCGGACACCGCGACCAGGTCCTACGTCCGGGAGGTGATGGCGATGGGCGCGGAGATCCGCACGGTGGACCAGGTGATCGACCGGATGCTGATCTACGACCGGGAGACGGTGTTCCTGCCGGTGCGCGGCGCGGCGGACGAGGAGTCGCCGGGGGCCGCGATCGTGCGCGAGCCGACCCTGGTGGCCTTCGTGTGCGCGGTGTTCGAGCACCTGTGGGACAGCGCGACGCCGTTCGTGCACGACGCGGCGAAGACCGCGCCGGCCACCGACGACCTGAAGCAGTCGATCATCCGGCTGATGGCGCGGGGCTACAAGGACGAGGTGGTGGCGCGCCGGCTCGGCATGTCGGTGCGCACCTGCCGGCGCCACATATCGGAGATCACCGAGGAGTTGGAGGCCACCAGCCGTTTCCAGGCGGGGTACAACGCGGCGCTGGCGGGCCTGCCGGACCCGTCCCTCCGGCCCCGGGACTGACCCGGCGTCAGGGCGTGCCACGCCCGCCGTCCTCCCCCTCGCGCAGGGCGTGCTCGATCGCGTCCACGCAGTCCGGGTCGAGCATTGTCGTCATGTCCATGTCACCGATGGTGCCGAAGCCCGCGTCGTACACCGCCACGCTGATCCGGTACCCGCTGTCCAGGACGAAGGTGTGGAAGCCCCACTCGTCCCCGGTCCCGGTGCTCCCGTCCGGGCGCTGCACCCGCACCGGGCGGCCGTCCGGCCCGAAGCCGAACTCGGTGAAGCTGAACTGCATGCCCTGCCCGATCGCCTTGCTGTACGCCTCCTTGAGGGTCCACAGCCGCACCAGCGCCGGGTTGCGCTCCTCCTCGGCCAGCGCGGCCAGCGTCACCAGCTCGTACGGGGTGCACACGTGGCGGCCCAGGCCCCGCTGGTACATCGGGCGGTCGGCGCGCTCCGCGTCCACCCCGATCAGGCCGCGGGTGGTCAGGCCGACCAGCAGCAGGTCCTCGGTGTGGCTGAGGCTGATGTCCACCTGGTCGCAGCCGCGCAGGTAGGGCCGCCCGGTCGGCCCGTAGGCCAGCTCCAGGGCGTTCGGGTCGCCGTTCAGGACGGCGCCGGCGGCGAGCTTGAGCAGCACCCGGGAGGCGGCGTAGCGGTGCCGGACCTCGGGGTGGGCCAGGTCCAGGTAGCGCGACCAGTCCCGGCCGAGCAGCTCGCGCAGCTCCGCGCCGGAGGGCAGGTCCGGCTCCAGGTCGGCGATGTCGGCGTGCACCAGGGCGGTGCCGTGCTCGGCGAGGTCGGCGCGCACGGCCTTCCAGACCTCGCCGCGGGCGACCACCCGCAACGGCCGGCCGACCTTCGGTCCGGCGGTGGGCTTTCCGGGGTCGGTCATGCCTGTCGCTCCAGAACTGAGTGGACCTCCCGGAGGCTGTGCGCCTCCAGGAGGGCGTGGACGGGGATCCGGCGGCCGCCCTCCGCCTCCAGCAGGGCGACCAGCCGCAGCAGGTTCATCGAGTCCCAACCGGGCAGCTCGGCGAGGTCCCGGTCGGCGTCCCCCGCGCCGACCGGCAGGTCCAGTTCCCTGCGGACCAGGCCCAGGAACACTTCAAGGCTGTCACGCACGCCCCTCACCCGTGCCCTCCATCCGCAGGTCGAGACGGACGTGTCCGGGAACGGCCGGTCGTCCCGTCAGATCGTGCCGGTAGCACACCAGTTCCCCCTCGCGACCGGTCTCGGCGAACCCGAGCCCCGGGTAGAAGTCCCCCGCCCGCGCGTTGCGGGCGGTCGGCCGGTAGCGGGCCTCCACGGCCCGCAGCCCGGCCGCGGCGGCGTGCTCCAGCAGCGCCGCCAGCACCGCCTGCTCGATGCCCCGGGCCAGCACCCGGCAGCTGAGCCAGACGTTCTCCAGCAGCAGCCGGTCCGCGGACCGGCCGCCCAGCACCGCGCCCACCAGCCCGTTCGCACCGAACCGGTCGGCCGTCCGGACGGCCAGCAGCAGCCGGCCCGGGGCGGCCGCCAGCCGGGCCGGCTCGGCCGGGTCCAGGCGCCGCCCGGTCAGGTTGAACCGGTTGGTGCGCTGGGTGAGCTGGGCCAGCCTCGGGTACTCGTGCGGCCGCGGCGGGGAGACCTCCGCCCGCACGTCCAGGCCGGCCAGGAACTCGGCGAGCGAGCCGCTGCGCCCGCGCAGCCGCGCCCGCTCCCCCTCGGCGCGGTACTGCCCCGCCCGGTCCCGGTCCTCCGCAGTCAGCCGCGGCACGTCGAACCAGCCGTCGGCCAGCAGCCGCACCGGGTGCAGGGCCGGTTCGCCGTCCAGCGGCAGCACCACCGCGCCCGGCACGCCCTCGCGCACCCGGGCCCGCTCGGCGGGCGAGTCGTCCGCGAACACCAGCGCCTCCGGGACCAGCCCGAACTCCTCCTCCAGGCCCGACAGGTGGGCCGCCTTGTCCGACCAGTCGGCGTCCACCCGGACGAAGTCGTCCTCGCGCAGCCGCAGGTCCGGGTGGCCGCGCAGGGTCTCCAGCACCCGCTCCCGGTCGTTCTTGCTGCTCACCGCGAGCAGCACGCCCTGCGCGGCGAGCTGGCGGGCCCGGTCCTGGAAGGCGCCGAACGCCTCGCCGCGCAGCGTGCCCGCCGCCGCGACGCCCTCCGGGCCGTCCTCGGCGAGCACGCCGTCCCACAGCGTGCCGTCCAGGTCCAGCACCAGGCACTTGCGGGTGCGGCCGCGCAGCGCCCGGGCCAGGTGGCCGACCTCCCGGGCGTAGCCGGCCAGCAGCGGCGCCGCCAGCCGGGCCCCCGCGTAGGCGGCGAGCCGGGCGTCGACGGCCGGGCCGCCGTCCGCGACCAGCGGGTCCAGGTCGACCACCACCAGCGCCGGGTGCTCCTCGGCCAGCCGCAGCAGTCCCGCGTTGAACTCCCGCCACACCACGCCCAGTCGGGCCCGGGAGCGCAGGTCGATCAGCTGGTGGGTGTGCGCGCGCAGCAGCGGCACGGTGTTCAGCACCAGCGTCGCGGGGCAGGTTCGCGCGAACTCGGCGGCCAGCGCCGCCAGCCGCTCCAGCACCCGGCGGGCCGCGTCGGCCGCGTCCTCGACCCGCCACACGGCGGGCACCTCGGCGAACACCGTCTCGGCGTCCAGCAGGCACAGCACCAGGTCGGGGCGGGCCGCGAGCAGCGGGCCGGCCGGGTCGGCCAGGTCGCGCAGGTAGCCGCCGTGGTCGCCGAGCACCGGCCGCACCAGCAGGCCGTGCCGGGCGAACTCGGCGGTCAGCGGGTCGACCAGCCCGCCGACGGTGGACTGCCCGGTCACCGCGACCGAGAGCACCGGCGTGTCCGGGTGCCGCCGGAGCACCTCGTCCGGGTCGGCCCCGGCCAGCACCCGGCCGGCCCGGCCCAGGTCGAGGGCGCGCCGGTCCGGCTCCGCCTCGTCCAGCAGGTCGGCGAGCAGTGCGGGCAGCCGCGGCCAGGCGGCGGCCAGTTCGCCGGCGGCCCGCAGCCGCCGCAGCCGTTCCAGCGGCGGCGGGGCGACGGGGGCGGGGAGCGGGGGCGGTGTGGTCACGGCGGGCCTCAGACCTTCTCCAGCGCGAAGCCGGTCTTGATCCACTTGCTGGACTCGACGGTCACCGCGAGGGCGCGCCGGCCGGGGGCGATCCGCGGCAGCAGCCGTTCGAGCTGGAGGAAGGGCAGCGCGTTGCCGGTGTTGCCGGTGTCGCCGACGCAGCTGACCTCGTCCAGGCCGGGCAGCGCCAGGTGCTCGACGACGCGGGCGGTCATCCGTTCGGAGAGCTGCGGCGGGAGCAGGTGGTCGACGTCGGCGGTGCTCCAGCCGACCCGGTCGAGCAGCTCCCAGAACACCTCCGCGGCCAGCACCGGGACGCGCTCCTCGATGGCCTTGTAGTCCTCGGTGAGCAGCGGCCGCTCGACGTGGCGGTCGCTGATCCCGTACCAGTCGACGGTCTGGCCGGCCGGGCGGCCGAGTCCGGCGAAGCTGTTGAGGACGCCGCGCACCGCGAGCCGCTCGCCGAGTGGTTCGGCGGTCAGGACGGCCGCGCCCGCGCCGTCGCCGAACAGGACGTAGTTGACCAGTTCCTCGGTGGGCATCCGGGCCGGGTCGCGGCGGACGTCCAGGTGGCGGGCGGTCAGGTCGCCGCCGAGCACCAGGCCCGCGCCGGCGCCGCCGGCCAGCAGGGCGCGGCCGAGGTCGAGCGCCTGGACGGCGCCCGAGCAGCCCGCCTGGAGCTGGTAGACCGGCAGGTGGTCGAGGCCCAGGCGGTCGGCGACCTGGGTCGCGCTGGTCGGCAGCAGGGTGTCGGGGGTGGCGGTGGACAGGACCAGGAACTCGATGTCGGCGGCGTCCAGTCCGGCGGACTCCAGGGCCCGGGCCCCGGCTTCGGCGCACAGGTCGACCAGGGTCCGGCGGACCTCGCCGGTCTCCAGGTCCCAGGCGAAGTGCCGGGCCCTGGTGCCGACGAAGATGTCGATCCACTCCTCGCTCACGCCCAGCAGCCGGCCCAGTCGGGCGTTGTCCACCGGCGCGCCGGGCAGCGCGGTGCCGATCGCGGCGAGGTGGGCCGTCGGCCGGACGGCGTCGGTTCGGGTCATGGTGCGCTCCTTCTCCCCTCGGATCGGGTCATGCCGCTTTGGCGGTGAGCAGGTCCGCGTAGAGCTCCGCCAGCGAGGCGACGGTGCGCAGGGCGGGCAGCAGCCGGTGGATGGAGACCTCGCCGGCCTGCGGCAGCCTGGCCTCCACGGCGTCCTTGAGCTGCATGATCATCACCGAGTCGAAGCCCAGGTCCTCGTAGAACCGGGCGCTCGGCACGACCCGCTCCGGGGCGTGGCAGCCGACCTCGCGGACCGCCTCGGCCACCAGCGCGAGCACCGGGTCGTCCGCGGCGAGCGCCGGGGCGGGCTCCGCGGCGGGCTCCGTGGCGGCGGGGACGGGGGCGGGGGCGGGGACGGGCTCCGCGGCGACGGCGGCGGGGGCGGCAACGGCGGCGGCCGGGTTCTGGGGGCGGCCCCAGTAGCGGTTGGCGGTGGAGAAGACGTACGGCCGCAGGCGTTCGGCCGGGGCCGGGTCGGCGGGGTGCAGGGCGCTCCACTCCGGGTCGAGGCCGGCCCGGTAGAGGGCGGCGACGGTCTCGGCGACGTCCCGGCCGGTGGCGCCGGGGCCGGGCGCGGGGTGCAGGAACTCGACGCCGGCGGCCCGGCCGGAGCGGCCGGCCAGCGGGAGCAGGTGCGGGCGCGGCCCGATCTCCACCAGGTGGGTGGGGGCGACCTCGTCGATCAGCGCGCCGAGGGCGGCGTCGAAGCGGACGGGTTCGGCCAGTTGGGCGGCCCAGTAGTCGGCGTCCATCGGCCGGTCGCCGAGCATCGCGCCGTAGCGGGTGGAGGCGAGCGGGATCCGGGGCGGGGCCGGGTCGGCGGCCGCGGCGGCGGCCCGGAAGGCCGCGACGGCGGGGGCCATCCGCGGCGAGTGGAAGGCGTGCGAGACCGCCATCCGGGTGGTGCGCACGCCGCGGCCGGCCAGCACCCGGTCGGCCCGCTCCAGGTCGGCGTCCGGGCCGGAGAGCACCGTGTCGGCCGGGCCGTTGACCGCCGCGACCGCCAGTCCGGGCCGCTCGGCGAGCAGGTCGGCGAGGTCCTCGGGCGAGGTGCGGACGGCCAGCATGCCGCCGCCGGCCGGGAGTTGCTGCATCAGGGTGGAGCGGGTGGCGACCAGTTCGGCGGCCCGGCCGAGGTCGAGGACGCCGGCCAGCACGGCCGCCGCGAACTCGCCGACGCTGTGGCCGAGCACGGCGGCGGGGTGCACGCCCAGCTCTCCGAGGGTGGCGGCGAGCGCGTAGCCGACGGCGAACAGCGCGCCCTGGCCGGGGCCGGTCTCCCGGACGGCCTCGTCGCCGCGCAGCAGCAGGTCGCGGACGGAGCCGCCCAGGTGCGGGGCGAGCGCGGCGTCCGCGTCGGCGAGGTGGCGCCGGTAGAGCGCGGACTCCCGGTGCAGGGCGGCGGTCATCGCCGGGTACTGGCTGCCCTGGCCGGTGAACAGGAACGCCACCACGGGCCGGCTCCAGGGCCGTTGGGCGTGGCCGCCGGGTCCTTCGGCGGCGGCCCGGCGCAGCCGGTCGGCGAGCTCCTCGGTGTCCCGGGCGGTGACGGCGTACCGGTAGGGCAGGCCGGTCTTGACCAGGTTGCTGCTGCGGCACAGTCCGGCGGCGGAGCCGCGCGGGCGGCGGGCGACCGCCTCGGCCTGGGCGGCGAGGTTGCGGGCCAGGCCCTCGGGGCTGTCGGCGGTCACGGTGAACACGCCGACGGCGGCGGTGCGCGCGCCGCCGCGGGCGGCCGGGCGCGGGGCGGCGGTGCGCGGGGCGGTGGCGAGGACGGCGTGGGCGTTGGTGCCGCCCATGCCGAAGCTGCTGACGCCGGCGGTGACCGGTCCCGGGGGCAGCCGCAGCGGGGACTTGAGCAGCCGCAGTCCGCGTTCGGCGAGCCGCAGCTGGGGGTTCTCCCGGTCGGCGAAGCGGCTGGCGGGGACGATCCGGTGGTGCAGCGCCAGCACCGTCTTGATCAGGCCGGCGATCCCGGCGGCGCCCTCGGTGTGCCCGAGGTTGCCCTTCACCGAGCCGATCGCGCAGGGCCGTTCGCGCTCCACGCCGTGCACCTCGCCGAGCGCCGCGCACTCGATGGCGTCGCCGAGCACGGTGCCGGTGCCGTGCGCCTCCAGGAAGGAGACCTGGTCGGGCGTCACCCCGGCCCGCCGGTAGGCGGCGCGCAGCACCTTCTGCTGGGCCCACCGGTTGGGGGCGGTGACGCCGTTGCTGCGGCCGTCCTGGTTGACGGCGGTGCCCTTGATGACGGCGTAGACCCGCTGCCCGTCGGCGAGGGCGTCGGCGAGCCGGCGCAGCACCACCAGGCCGACGCCGTCGCTGCGGCCGATGCCGTCGGCGTCGGCGCTGAACGGCTTGCAGCGGCCGTCGGGGGCGGCCAGGCCGAGCTGGCCGTAGACCAGGCCGAGCGTCGGGGTGAGCAGCAGGTTGGCGCCGCCGGCCAGCGCGGTGTCGCACTCGCCGGACAGCAGGGCGTTGCCGGCCAGGTGGACGGCGACCAGCGAGGAGGAACAGGCGGTGTCGACGGCGAGGCTGGGGCCGGTGAGGTTGAGGTGGTAGGAGATCCGGTTGGCGGCCATGCCGGCGCTGCTGCCGGCGCCGAGCTGCGGGGTGACCTGCGCGGGGTCGGCCATCCGCAGCCGGCCCCACTCGCCGCCCATCACGCCGACGAACACGCCGGTGTCGGTGCCGGCCAGGTCGACCGGGGAGCGGCCGGAGTCCTCCAGGGCCCGCCAGGCGCACTGCAGCAGCAGGCGCTGGTGCGGGTCCATCGCGGCGGCCTCGCGCGGGGCGAGCGCGAAGAAGTCGCTGTCGAAGCTGTCCACGTCGGCCAGGAAGCCGCCGCGCAGCAGGGTGCCGTGCCGGTCCTCGCGGACGCCGGGGGGCAGGTCGGCGGCGCTCCAGCGGGCCGGGGGCACGTCGCCGACGCCCTCGCCGCCGCTCATCAGCAGGTCCCAGTAGGCGTCCGGCCCGGCGGCGGCGGGGAAGGCGCAGTCCAGTCCGACGACGGCGATGTCCCGGTCGGAGCGCTCCTCCCCCGGCCGGGTCCCGTCCCGCTGCCCGGCGGCCATCAGAACCGCCCGTCCAGGGCGTTGGGCAGGTAGACCAGGCGGGCGGTGAGGCTCTCCAGGGTGGGGTGGTCCCAGATCAGGATGGGTTCGACGGCGAGGCCGAACTCGTCCTCCAGGTCGCCGCAGAGGCTGAGCGCGCACACCGAGTCCATGCCGTACTCGGCGAGCGGGACGGTGGGGTCGAGGGTCTCGGCGGGGCGGTTGAGGTAGAGCGAGAGCCTGTCGAGCAGCCAGTCGTACGGGACCAGGCCCGGGACTGCGGCGCCCCGGCGGGCGGATGCGGTCATCGCTGGAATCCTTGTCGTGTCGTCGGGCGGTCCGGGGCGGTCAGCCGGGGACGGGGGTGTTGTGGAGGTCGAAGCCGCGCCGGTCGGCGAAGCGCAGCCGCAGTTCGTGCCGGACCCTGGTGACGCACTCGGGCGGCAGGTCGTCGACGCGGGTGCCGAGCTGCCGGGCGATCCGGTGCAGGGCGACGGCGGCCCAGCTGGGGTCGGCGAGGAACGGGTCGGTGCCGCCGCGGGCGTGCCGGTGCACGCCGGCGACCGCGGCGGCGGCCAGCAGCAGCGCGTACCGGTCGACCAGCGGGAAGCTGGCCGCGCCGCGCGGCCCGGCCCGGTCGGCGTCCGACAGGGCCAGCACCCGGCGGCGCAGGTCGCGCAGTTCGCCGGTCAGCCGGACGACCAGGTCGTGCAGCGCGCGGGCGGCGGGCGAGGTGCCGGGGGCGGTGTCGGCGAAGGCGGGCAGTGCGGCGCTGAGGCTGTCGCGGCCGCAGGCCAGGGCGAGCCGGGCGGGGTCGAACGGCGGCAGGTCGGCGCCGGGCCGGAACAGTTCGGCGGGGGGCTCGGCCTCGGCGAACCAGGAGCCGCGGGCCAGCCAGGGCAGTTGCGGGATGACGGTGGCCTGGCAGGCGACCGTCCCGGCGTGGCCGAGGCTCAGCACCGGGACGTCGCGGATGTGCTTCTGGAAGATGCCGAGGTTGCCGTCGCGGGTGTAGATCCCGGCGCCGAGCACCACCGACAGGTCGTACATCGTCTTGATCAGCACCTTGGGGAGCAGGTACTTGAGCGAGGACGAGTAGACGCTGGTCTGTTCCGGCAGCAGGTGCAGGGCGCGGGTGGCGACCACCGCGAGCGCGTCGTACAGCAGCAGGTTGACGAAGGCGTTGACCAGCGCCTGGTCGATCTTGGCGGGGTCGGTCCAGGAGCCGCGGGCGCCGCGGTCCAGGTCGAACTGGACGGCGGTGCGCAGGCTGGTGTCGACCGCGGCGAGGGCCAGCGAGGCGATCACGGTGCGGCTGACCTGGAAGGAGCGCAGCGCGGTCGCCACGCCGCTGCCGGCCGCGCCCAGCAGTTCGGGCTCCGGGACGGGGCAGTCGTCGAAGGCGATGCCGTGCCACAGGCAGCCGCGCAGGCCGACGGCGTGGTGCCGGGGCAGCACGGTGGCCCGGCCGGGGGGCAGTTCGCGCGGGTCGAGCAGCAGCACGGAGTGGCTGTGCCGGCCGGGCGCGGGGTCGGTGCGGCAGAACAGCACCAGGGCCTCGGCCCGCCCCAGGTTGTTGATCATCGGTTTGGCGCCGGTGAGCAGCAGGGCGCCGGCGCCGGGCCGGGCGGTGATCTGGCTGCGCACGTAGTCGTTGCTGTGCGCGGTCTCGTGCTGGGCGATGGCGGCCCGGGCGCCGCGCAGCAGCAGTTCGGCCATCCGCTCCTGCTGGGCGGGGGTGCCGGCGATCCACACGTCGGAGGCGGCCATGAAGGTGTGCATGCCGTAGCCCATGCCGAGGCCGACGTCGCGGCGGAACAGCGGCCGCATCACCCGGACCAGGTTCTCGAAGGACTCCAGCCGGCCGCCCAGGTGCCGGGGCACGTACTCGGCGGAGGTGCCGAGCCCGTCGAGCAGTTCCTCGGCGGCCGCGAACGGGACGGCGGCCCGGTCGGCGGCCAGCAGCCGGCGGTAGCCGTACGGGTTGCCCTCGTCGGTCGGGTCGCCGAGCGCGCTCTCGATCTCCTCGACCCGGGCGCGCGAGAGCAGGGCGGTCATCGCCGCAGCCCCCCGCCGACCGCGGTCCGCCGCACGGGCGGGACGGCGGTGTGCTCCTCGCCCCGGGTCAGGGTGCGCATCGCCGGGTCGAGCACCTCGTACTCGCCGCGCAGCGTCCCCTCCAGGAAGAGGCTGCGCATCAGGGTCCGCCGCACCTTGCCGCTGGTGGTGCGGCGGACGGTGCCGGGCGGCACCAGCAGCACGTTGCCGGCCGGGATGTTGAAGTCGCGGCCGAGCAGCGCCTGGATCCGCTGGGCGAGGCCGCGCAGGGCGGCCGGGTCGCTGTCCGCGCCGAGGCCCTTGACCTCCTGGACGACGACCAGCTGCTCGCGGCCGGCGTGCGCGGCGAAGGCCGCGCCCAGGGCGAGCGAGGGGTGCAGGCCGCGCACCGCCCACTCGATGTCCTGCGGGTAGACGTTGCGTCCGTTGAGGATGACGACCTCCTTGAGCCGGCCGGTGACGTACAGCCGGCCCTCGTGCAGGACGCCCAGGTCGCCGGTGCGCAGGAAGCCGTCCCCGTCGCCGTCCTGCGGCCCGTCCTGCGGCCCGTCCTGCAGCCCGTCCTGCGGTTCGTCCCCGGCCAGGGCGGCGTGGAAGGTCTCGGCGGTCTCGACGTGGCGCTGCCAGTAGCCGGCCGCGACGCTCTCGCCGCGCAGCCAGATCTCGCCGATCGCGCCGGGGGGCAGTTCGCGGCGCGTGCCGGGGTCGACGATCCGCAGGTCGAAGCCGCGGACGGCGCCGCAGCCGACCAGGGTGCGGAAGGGGCGGTCGAGCAGGGCCGGGTCGGCGGGCGCGAAGCGGTCGGCCTCCAGGGCGGCGGCGTCGACGGCGGTGGCCGCGTACGGGGCGCCGGCGGTGCCGCCGGAGACGATCAGGGTGGCCTCGGCCAGCCCGTAGCAGGGGTACATCGCCTCGGGGCGCAGCCCGGCGGCGGCGAAGCGGTCGGCGAACGCCCGCAGGGTGGTGGGGCGGACCGGCTCGGCGCCGTTCAGCGCCAGCCGCCAGCGCGACAGGTCGAGTCCGGCGAGCTGCTGGTCCGTCACCCGGCGCACGCACAGGTCGTAGCAGAAGTTGGGGCCGCCGCCGACGGTGACGCCGTGCTCCTCGATCGCCTTCAGCCAGCGGTAGGGGCGCTTGACGAACGCGGTGGGCGTCATCTGCACGGAGCGGGTGCCGAGCCAGATCGGGTGCAGCAGGTGCGCGATCAGGCCCATGTCGTGGTAGTGCGGCAGCCAGCCGCCGAAGCGGTCCTCGGCGGTGGTGTCGAACGCCTCCCGCAGGGCCCGCTGGTTGGCGAGCAGGCTGCGGTGGGTGACCATCACCCCGCGCGGGTCGGAGACCGACCCGGAGGTGTACTGCAGGAACGCCAGGTCGTCCGGCCCGGCGGGGGTGTCCGGCCGCCACGGGGCGTCGGGGTCGCCCAGGCCCGGGGTGTCGGTGGCCAGGCAGACCGCGTCCGCGCCGTACGGGCCGACCGCCAGGCAGAGCGCGACCTCGGCCGCGCTGGCGGTGTCGGTGAGCACCAGCCGCGCGCCGGCGTCGCGGAGCACCGCGGCCGTCCGGTTGAGCCGCTTGCCGTCGCCCTCGGCGCCGGGCAGCGGCACGGGCACGGGCACCGCGCCGGCGTACAGGCAGCCGACGAACGCCTTCAGGAACTCGGTGGTGGACGGGTAGAGCAGCAGCACCGGCTCGCCCTCGACCCGGTGGGTCCGCAGCGCCGAGGCGATCCGGCGGGCCTCCCGGTCCAGCTCGGCGTACCCCAGCACCTCGGCGGGCGCCCCGGGGTCGTCCGGCAGGAAGACGTGCACCGGCTCGTCACCGAGTTCCGCGCACCGGGCCCGCACGAGCTCGGTGAAGGTGTCGAAGCGTGACATGGCATCCCCCTCGGACGGTCTCCTCCGGCACGGGCGCCCCCGCCCATCGGGGGGCCTTCGTACCGTCCGATGGTGCTGCGGGGCGCTAAAGGCGCGCTTAGGGCGCCGTTTAGGGCACTGTTCAGGGCGCTGTTCGGGCGCCGCGCGCGGCGGGCGCGGCGGGCGCGGTGGGCGCGGCGGGCGCGGTGAGGTGGCATGGCAGTTCCATGACGATCCGGGTCGGGCCGCCGGGGGGGCTGCTCAGCAGGAGGGTGCCGTCGAGGGCGGCGAGGCGGCGCTGGATGCCGTGCAGGCCGCTGCCGCGGTGCGGGTCCGCGCCGCCGCGGCCGTCGTCGGCGACCTCGGTGCGCAGCCGTCCGGGCGTGTAGGAGAAGGCGACGGTGGCGTGCCGGGCGCCGCTGTGCTTGGCGGCGTTGGTGAGCGCCTCGCTGATGGCGAAGTAGGCGGCCGACTCGATGTCGGCGGCGGGCCGGCCGGGCACCTCGGCCCGCACCTCGACGGCGAGCGGGACGTCCAGGGCGAGGGCCCGCACGGCGTCGGGCAGGCCGCGTTCGAGCAGGACCGGGGGGTGGACGCCGCGGACCAGGTCGCGCAGTTCCTGCAGGGCCCGGCCGACGTTCTCCCGGGTCTCGCAGAGGAGTCTCTTCGCGGCCTGCGGGTCCCGGTCGATGAGCGACTCGACCGCGCCGAGCCGCATGCCGACGGCCACCAGCCGGGCCTGCGCACCGTCGTGCAGGTCGCGTTCGATCCGGCGCAGTTCGACGGCCTGCTCCCGCGCGGCGGCGGGGCCGGCCCGGTGGGAGGGGCCGAGCAGGGCCCGCGTCCAGTGGCCGTGCAGGCGCAGCGTGCGGCGGGCCGTCCCGAGGCCGGCGGTGGCCAGCGCGAGGCCGAACAGCGCGGAGCCGGTGCCGTCGCGGGGCAGCAGGACGTAGCCGGGGCCGGTGTGCAGCGCGGGCTGGGCCAGCCCGAACAGGCCGTAGCCGACCAGCAGCGGCGGGACGACGGCGGTCGTCCCGCCGATCAGCGGGTTCAGCAGCACCCACAGGTAGTCGCGCCAGGTCGCCGGGTCCGCCCACAGCCAGCCGAGCGCGCCCGGCTCCGGAGCGCAGGCGGGGCGGGGCAGGTAGGGGGAGGGCACCGGGACGCCGGACCACTTGCCGGCCAGGCGGCGGGCGAGGCCGGCCGCGGAGCGGGTGAGCCCGGTCAGCGTGGGGAACAGCGGGAAGAACCCGAGGCAGAACCAGAGGGCGAAGCCGACCAGGGTGGTGGCCAGCAGCCCGAGGGCGAGCGGGACGAGGGCGGCGAGGACGGTCAGCCGGCCGAGCGCGGCGGCGTGGCCGCGGGCCCGGCCGAGCACGGGAGCACCGCTCGCTCCCTCGGCCACCGGTGACTGCATGCTGCTCACGGCACCTCCTGCGGCCGGTCCGGCGCGGTGGCGCGCCGGGTGTGCGCCCGCCGCGGACTCGCTTCCGAACATTCGTCGTTCGACGGTAGGCCGGGCCGGCCGGGCCGGCCGAGCGCTGCGGGCGGGGTCAGGGGGCGGCAGGGGGCGGGGCCGGCGGGCGGGGCCGGGGGGCAGGGGTCGGCGGGCGGAAGTGAGGGGTGGGCGGCGGGAGATGAGGGGTCGGCAGGGGCCGGCGGTCGGGGGCGGGGGCGGCGGGGGCATTGCGGCCGCTTTTCCGCGCCCACCTGCGGAATTGATTCCGTGTGTTTTTCACATCGCGTCAGAAAATCGAACAGACGCGCTGGAACGGGTGGGGGTAGCCCCACCCGGGCCGGGGCGCAACCGGGTGGCCCGGCCCGGTCGGCGGACCGTAGGTTTTCCGCACCCGGTCGAATTCGGCGGCCGGCAGGCGGGAGGACGGCGGATGTCCGTGGTGATCGACGTGCGGGAATTGCGCAAGGCGTACGGCGGCGTGGTCGCACTCGACGGGGTTTCGTTCTCCGTCGAGGAGGGCGAGGTCTTCGGGGTCCTCGGCCCGCCGGGGGCCGGCAAGACCACGCTGGCGGAGTGCGTCCAGGGGCTGCGGGCGCGCGACGGCGGCCACCTGGAGGTGCTCGGCCGCGACCCGGCGGCCGGCCGCGCCGAGGTCACCGGGCGGCTGGACGCCGGACTCCGCGAGGGCACCGCGACCGACCGGGCGCGGCTGGCCGGGACGCTGTCGCTGTACGGCTCCTTCTACCGCGACCCGGCCGACTGGCAGCGGCTGGTGGAGGCCGTCGGCCTGTCCCCCGGAGCGCCGGAGGGGGGCCTGGAGCGGGCGCTGGCGGAGGTCGGCAACCCGGAGGTCGCGGTGTTCGACGGGCTGACCGCCGGGCTGGACCGGCAGGCCCGGGAGGAGACCTGGGAGCTGGTCGAGTCCGTGCGGAGCGGCGGCACCACCGTGCTGCTGGTCACCGAGCACTGGGAGGAGGCCGAGCGGCTGTGCGACCGGGTCGCACTGATGGACCGGGGCCGGATCGCCGTCACCGACCGCCCCGACCGGCTGCTGGCCCGGGTGCGCAGCGGGCAGCGCGTCCAGTTCCGCCCGTCCGCGCCGTTCGACCACGGCCTGCTGGCCCGGCTGCCCGGGGTCAGCGGCGTGAACCGGCAGGGCGAGCAGGTGGTGGTGACCGGCACCGAGGGCGTGCTGGAGCAGGTCACCGGCCTGCTGGCGCAGCACCGCGTCGAGGCCCGGGAGCTGAGGGCGGACCAGGCCGCGCTGGACGCGTTCCTCGGTCTGATCAGCCGCCGCTCCGAACCCTGACCGGACGGCGCCGCCCCGGCCTACTCGGGGTTCACGATCCGGGCCCGGCGGTTGAGTTCCCGGGCGAAGTCGTCCCAGATCCGGGAGTTCTGCCGGGACAGGTGGATGATCAGGTCGAGGCAGTGCGAGGGCACGGACGCGCAGATGTCGCTCATCTCGCGGGCGCCCAGCACGTTCTCCTTGAACATCCGCAGCAGCCGGCGGCCGAGTTCGCTCTGCCGCAGCGACGGGTCGCGCATCAGCTTCTCGAGGGTGTCGGTGGACGGCGGACCCAGGACCGGCGGCTCCTGCTCCGGCGGCTCCTCCTCTCGCTGCTCGGCCGCGGCGGCACTGCCCCGCGGGCAGGGCACCGGCTCCTCGCCGCGCTCCAGCCGGCGGCGCACGTCCAGCGCGGTGGCCGGGGAGACGCCGGCCGACCTGGCGACCTGGCGCAGCGACGCCTCCGGGTTCTCCCGGATCAGCTCCGCCACCCGCAGCCGCCCGGTGGCGCCGTTGAGCGGGCGGACCTTGCCGTCCCCGCCGACCCGGAACTCGGCCGCGGGCACCGCGTCCGAGGAGCGGCGCAGCTCGGCGACCGCGCGGGCACCGAGGCCGGTGGACT
>NZ_JBHUWH010000098.1:0-20805 GCF_042670125.1 Kitasatospora sp. NPDC057198
CCCGGCCAGGGTGCTGCCCGTGCCGCCCGCGCCGCCGGCCGCGCCGAGGCCGCGGGCGGATCCGCCGCCGAGGCCGTACGGGCTGCTGCCGCCGCCGAACGGGGTGAGTCCGGCGCGGGCGCCGCCGCCCGAGCCGGTGGACCCGCCGCCGAGCGAGCCGAGGGTGCTGCCCAAGGTGCTGCCGAGGTTCCCGATCGAGCTGCCGGTGTAGCTGCCGCTGCTGCCGGGGCCGGAGCCGATGACCTGGCTGGGGGTGTAGCTGCTCCCCGGGCCGCCGGTGCCGAGGTCGCCGAGATCGCCGAGTCCGGCCAGGCCGAGCGAACCGGTGTTGGAGAGCGGCTTGAACACCGGGACGCCGGAGCTCCCGCCGGTGTCGGTGCCGAAGTCGGGCAGGTTCGGGGCGGGCAGGCTGAAGGGGGCCAGGCCGCTGCCGCCGGTCGATCCGGCGGTGCCTCCCGTCCCGGAGAAGTCCCCGCCGCCGAACGAGCCGGAGCCGCCGAACGAACCGGCCGCGCCGCTGCCGTCCAGGCCGGGCAGCGAGAAGCCGGACCCGGCTCCCCCGCCCGCACTCCCCGCGCCCGCACCGGCGCCGGCGCCGTCCAGGCCCGGCAGCGAGAAGCCGGCCCCGGCGGCCCCGCCCGCGAGGCCCGCCCCGCCGACCCCGCCCGCGCCCGCCGCACCGGCCGCGCCGGCGCCGTCCAGGCCGGGCAGCGAGAAGCCGGACGGGTCGGTGGCCCCGGCGACACCGCCGGGCAGGCCGCCGCCCGCGCCCGTGCCGAACAGCCCGCCGGGCGCGTTGGCGCCGACCCCGCCGCTCATCGTGCCGATGCCGCCCGCACCACCCGCCGCGCCCGCGCCTCCGGGGCCCGAACCCCCGCTCGCGCTGCTGCCGTTGAGGGAGCAGGTCTGGCCCATGCCGGTCATCTCGGCGATGTGGTCGGCGTTCGTCCGGAGCGTGGTGTCCATGTTGCCGCTGACCCGGTCGACGTACTGGTGGTACAGGCTGACGGCCTGCTTGACGCCCTCGGACTTGGCGATGTCGTCGTGCTTCCCCGCCGGGTGGGCCGCGATGTACTTCTTGGCGTAGTCGAGTTCGCGGATCATCTCGGTCTTGGCTTCGCCGACCGTCTGTGCGGCGCCCTGCATCGAGGTCGCCATCACGTGCCCCGACTGGAGGGTGGTGGTGACGTGCGAGCCCTCCCCGCCGGAGAATTTCTTGAGGTACTGGGCGAAGCTGTCGGCGGCGGGCCCCGACATGCTCGCCATGGCCCGGTTGGCGGCCGCGACGATCGCCACGACGTGGGTGTCGGCCACCTCGTTCCACTTGGCCCAGGCGGCGGCGAGGTCGGCGAGCAGGTCCTCGTTGCCGTCGGGGAAGACGATGTCGGCGCCTTCCTCGTTGCTCTGGAGGGTCTTGAGCACCTCGGCGAGGTCGGCGGGCAGCTCGATCATGGCAGCGGGTCTCCGGAGGGGTGCGGTCGGGTCGGCGGGGCCCGCGGCGGTGCGGACGGCTCAGCGGGAGGCACCGGGCGCACGGCCCGGCGGGAGGCGCCGGGCGCACGGCCCGGCGGGGGCGGGGGCGGGACGGGGTGCCCGCCCGACGGCGTCAGACGCCGTGCCCCGTCGGGGTCCACATGCCCGGACCGATGAAGGGCGGGGGCGGCGGGGCGTTGTAGTGGAGGTCGGGCACCTCCACGGAGTGGTGCTCGCCGCCCGGGTCGATGGTGCCGAGCCCTTCGTTGGGCGGCGGCGGGGCCGGGTGGGCCGGCATGGCCTGCACCGTCTCCATGGGCCGCGCCTGGAGGAGGGGCGTGCCCTCCGTCACCTCCGTGCCGCGCACCAGGTGGGGAAGGGTGCCTTCCATCACCTCGGTGCCGCGCACCAGGTGGGGAAGGGTGCCCTCCGCCACCTCGGTGCCGCGCACCAGGTTCTCGCGGGTGCCCTCCGTCACCTCGGTGCCGCGCACCAGGTGGGGAAGGGTGGCAGTCGTGGTCTCGGTGCCGCGCACCAGGTACTCGGGGGTGGCCTGTGCCGTCCCGGTGCCGTCGAGCAGCGGGGAGTCCGGCGAGGTGGCCGTCGTCCCGGTGAGGACGGGGCCGAGGCCGGCCAGTCGCGGGCCGGCCGGCATGGTGCCGTCGCCCATGACGCCGCCGAGCGCGGTGGCCTGCTGCTCGTCGTTGGCGCGGTGCCGGGCCGCCATCGACTGGAGGTTCTCGCCGACCGCGGTGGCGTTCTGGATCAGCGTCCGGATGCCCTGGAGCACCTGCTCCTGGTGGTCGGCGAGGCCGCCGACCGAGGAGCTGCCGCCCTGGATCGCCTTGCCGACCAGGTCGGTTCCGTAGACGGTCTCCTTGACCTGTTTGACCTTGGCTTCCAACTGGTTGGCGGGCCCGCTGAGTTCGTCCAGCAGCCCGAGGATCTTCTTCGCCGCCGCCTCGACCTCGTCGAGGTCTATCCAGACCGTCTCGTCCGCCACCTGCGCGTCCTCCGCACTCCACCGCCCCCGGCCGGCACGCACCCGTGCCGGCGGCCCGCGCCGGGCATGCCGGGTCGTCGGGCCGAGGGTGGCCCGGACGTGCCCGTGTCATGCCCGCACCGGCTCATTCCGCTGCCACCCTAACCCGCGGCTGGGAGCGCTCCCAGCCGGGCAGGCGTGCCGGGGTGACTCCGTGTCACTCCGGCACGATCCTGACATGTCGTCAAGTCACGGCGGAAACCAGAAGGAATGCATCAGGTAAATTCACGGCATGAACCCGTAAGGGGAAGTAAAGACCGGAAGTGCCCATTCCGGGTCGATCGTGAATGTTCGATGGAACCTCCCGGTCAGAGCGTGACCGCGCCGCCCGGAGTGACGATCCGCAGGCCCGCCTCGTCGAGGTCGATGGCCAGCGGAGTCCCGTCCAGCGCGGCCTCGTTGAGCAGGGAGGCGCTGGCCAGGTGCCACAGCCGCAGGGTGCCCGCGGCGTCCCCGGCCGCGAGCAGCCCCTCGCCGTCGAACTCCCGGCCCACCACGGCCCGGACGGCCGCGCCGCCGCCGGCCAGTTCAGCGGTGCGGCTGCCGTCCTGGACGTCCCAGACCAGCACGGTGCCGTCGCCCGCGCCCGCGATCACCGCGGGGCGGCCGCCGAGCACCGCGAAGGACAGCACCTCGGCGGCCTGCGGCAGCCCGGCGCAGACCGGCCCGGCCGCGCCGCTGACGGCGTGCCACAGGCGCACCACCAGGTCCTCGCCCGCGGTGGCCAGGATCGGCTGGCCGCCCGCCACGGTGGCCGCCAGCGCGGTGAACGGGCCGCACCCGGTGGCGAAGCGGCGGCTGTCGGCGCCGGTGGCGGCGTCCCGGACGGCGATCGCGCCGTCGCGTCCGGCGGAGGCCAGCAGCGGCTGCTCGCCGGGGGTGAAGGCGATCCCGGCGACCGGCCCGGCGTGCGGGACGGGCAGCGGCAGCGCGGTGCCGTCGGTGAGGCGGTGGCTGCGGACGGCGCCCGCCGCGGTGCCGCACAGCAGCAGGTCGGCGGTGAGGTCGAGGCTGTGGACGGGGCCGCCCTCGCCGGGCAGGTCGAGCAGTCGGCCGCCGGTCGCGGCGTCCCAGACCTGGACGGCGCCGTCGCCGAACCCGGCGGCGAGCACCGGGCGGCCGTGCAGGGCGCCGGCGGCCAGCGCGGCGAGCGGGCTGCCGGGGCGGCCGGCGGGCACCGCCTTGGGGGCGGGCGCGCCGGTGGCGGCGTCCCAGACGGTGATCCGGCCGGTCTCGTCGCCGGTGTAGAGCGCGTCCCCGGCGGCGGCCAGCGCGGTCAGCCACTCGCCGGCCGGCCAGCCGTTCAGCGGGCGGCCGTCGTACACGTCCCAGGTGCGGACGGTGCCGTCCAGCGCGCAGGAGGCGAGGACGGGGCGGTCGGCGAGGGTGGTGAAGGCGAGGCCGGTCACCGTGCCGGTGTGGCCGTCGAGTTCGGCGACCGGCTGGCCGGTGGCGAGGTCCCACAGCCGGATCCGGCGGTCCTGTCCGGCGGAGGCCAGCACGGCCTGGTTGTCGACGGTGAGCACGGCCAGTGCCAGCACCTCGCCGCGGTGGCCGACCAGCAGGTGCAGCAGGTCGCCGCTCCCGGCGTCCCAGACCCGGACGGTGCCGTCGGGGGAGGCGGCGGCCAGCAGGTCGACCCCGGCGCAGTGCACGGCGCGCAGCGCGCTCGCGCCGCGGCCGCCGGTGGGCAGGGTGCCCAGCACCCGGCCGTCGTCGGCCCGGACGGCCCGCAGGTCGCCGGACTGCCCGGCGGAGAACGCCACCGGGATGTCCCGGCAGACCAGCGCGGCGACCGACTGGGCGCCCTCGCCGCCGGTGGTGCCGTGCGCGACGGCGCCGGTGGCGGCGTCCCAGACCTGGACGGAGCCGTCGGTGCTGCCGACCGCGAACAGCGAGCGGCCGCCCGCCTCGCCGAGCGCGACGGCGGTCGGGGCGAGCCCGGCGTCGGCGTCGGAGCCGCCGAGCGGGGCGGCGTCGTCCAGCGCGGTGAGGCCGAACGCGCCGTCCGCCTCGACCAGGGCGTACGCGGCCCGGCCGGCCACCGTGCCGACCGCGGCGGCGCTGCGGGCGGTGCCGGCGGCGGGTTCGGTGCGGGCCAGCGCGGCGGGCAGCGCGGCGGGGCGGTCGGCCTCGCCGAGGGCCTGGGCGAGCAGCGCGTCGAGCACGGTCGCGTCGGCGGGGAGGGGCGCGGCGGTGCCGTCGGCCCACTGCCGGTCGGCCTGTCCGGGCTGCCCCTGGACGGTGAGCCGCCGCCCGGTGGCGGGGGTGTCGGCGGGTGCGGGGGCGGGGAGCCCGGCGGTCGCGGCGAGGACGCGGCGGATCAGCGCGGGGTCGATCCGGCCGGTGCGCTCGCGCTCGGCGCGGGTGGCGCGGAAGGTGCCGTCGGCGGCGATCAGCAGTTCGCCGCGGCCGCCGTCTTCCAGCCGTACGCTTCCTGACATGGTGTCACTCCTGGTGTGGTGCCGGGATGTTGGGAGCCCCGTGGGTCAGCAGAGGTCTTCCGGTACGAGGGTGGCGTGCACGGCGTCGTGCAGCCGGTGGGTGCGGGAGCTGCGGAACAGCGCGGGGCGGTAGCCGGCCCGGCGGAAGCCGATCGCGGCGCCGGTGAGCTGGCTGGGCATGTTGTCGGCGGCGGCGAACGCCTCGAGCCGGCACAGGCCGATCCGTTCGAAGCCGAAGCGGCAGACCAGGCGCAGCGCGGCCTTGGCGGTGCGCAGCCGGCGGTGTTCGGGCAGCAGCCAGACGGCGACCTCGGCGCACTCCCGCACCGGGTCGGGGTTGACGAGTTCGGCCCAGCCGACGGGTTCGCCGCTCGCGGCGTCCTCCAGCGCGAAGTAGGCGGCGCGGCCGGTCTCCCACAGCAGCGGGGGGATCTCGGCGAGCCACCGCGCGGCGGCGGCGGTGTCCAGGTGCGGGACGACGGCCTGCAGGAACTCGCGCACCAGCGGGTCGTGGCTGCCCCGGTGCACGAGGGCGGCGTCGCCGGGGTGCGGTCGGCGCAGCACCAGCCCGTCGGCCGTCATCGGTTCGTCCCGCACTTCGGTGAGCGGCCGCATCGCTCCCCCCGTCCGTTCCCCCTGCCGGCTTGCCCCGGGCGGCTCTCGCGGGCCGCCCGGCGTACCCTCCCCCGCCGTTCGACTGCCCGTCAAGTCGGGCCCCGAGGATGAACGTCCGCACACGTCAGCGGGACGTTAGCGGAACGTGAGCGGGAACGCGCAGACTCCTGGGCGGGGTTCGTCACTCCGCGTCCCGCCGCCCACCGGTCCGCTCGTTCTCGGGCCGGGTGCCCCCGCTGAGGGCGGCGGGACTCCCCGCTCCTCCGCCCCGGACGCGGTCAGCCCACGACGTTGCCGGGGACGTCCAGCCAGACGGTCTGGGCGCCGTCCGCAGCCACGGTGACGCCGAACCGGGACAGGGACGGACGGCCCTCTTTCAGCCACCACGAGCGGGCCGTGACGATCTCGTCCCAGAGCCGTCGGGGGCCGGCCTGCAGAACGGTGTCCTCGGTGTGCCACTCGTCGTAGTGGACGGAGGCCCAGGAATCCGCGCCGTCCGAGAGGTGCAGCCGGTAGGTGCCGGTCGGATCCGCGCGGTTCCAGCGGTGCTCGAAGCGGACACCGGGCACTCGGAGCCCGATGGCGAACGCGGCGTTCACGTCGTTCAGTGCCAGGGCGGGATCCATCGCGGACGCGCTGCGGACGCCGGGCGCACCGGCGAAGTCCGTCACCCGGTGCGGCCGTTGGGATCGCATCCACATGAAGCTGACATTGTCCACGAACCTGCCGTGCGCCGGGTCGCCGGGTTCGCCGACGACGAGGCGCAGCAACCCGGCGTTGGCGTACGGGGTGCCCCACGGTGTGACGATGATGCCGCCGGGCGTCGCCTGCTCGA
Organism: Kitasatospora sp. NPDC057198; assembly: GCF_042670125.1. Lineage (NCBI taxonomy): Bacteria > Bacillati > Actinomycetota > Actinomycetes > Kitasatosporales > Streptomycetaceae > Kitasatospora > Kitasatospora sp. NPDC057198. Next base: position 6,410 of record NZ_JBHUWH010000098.1, read on the forward strand.
CCCAGGCGCGGGGGACGGTCCGGACGGCGGCGGTGGAGTGGACGCGGTCGTACGGCGCCTCCTGGTGCCGGCCGTCGAGACCGTCGCCGATGGCGCGGTGGGGGTGGAATCCGGCCTTCGCGAGGCTGCGCGCGGCTTCGGCGGCCACCGCCGGGTCGATTTCGACGGTGGTGACCCGCCGGTCGCCGAGCCGGGCGGACAGCAGCGCGCTGGTCCAGCCGGTGCCGGTGCCGATGTCGAGGACGGTGTGTCCGTCGGCGACGTCGAGGTGGCGGAGCATGGTGGCGACCAAGGACGGCATGGACGCCGAGGACGTCGCGATGCCCGGCCCGTCGTCGGCTCCGTCGTCGAGCTGGGTGACGACGACGTCGTCGGCGTCGGCCAGCGCCCACCAGGCTTCGGGTTCGTCGCTGCGGGTGATCCTTCGGTAGCCGCTGAGGGTGTCCTCGTCGGGCGCCCAGACGGCGTCCGGGATGAAGGCGGAGCGCGGGGCGCGCTCGAACGCGCCCCGCCACTCCTCGCCCAGAGCGCCGGCCGCGGTCAGCTCAGCCAGCAACTGTGCGTAGTCGTCCATCAGTCAGTGCTCACTTCTTCGGGGGCCACTGGCCGTCGGACTCCTTGGGGGACTGCTTCTTGTCCCCGTCCGAACCGCCCTTGCCGTCCCCGTGCTTGCCCGACATGGTCGGTGCCGTCGACCCGGCGAGGGTGGCGCCGGGGCCGGTGTCGCCGGGCGGGCGCTGGGTGGGGGTGGGGGTCGTCATACCGGTGTCTCCTTCACGACGTGCGGGCTCGGAACGCCGGTCGGCGTTCGGACTGTGCGGTGTTGCGGACCCGCCCCGGCCGGGTTCCTGACAGCTCGACGGCCGGGGCGGGAGTTCAGGGGTTGCGGGGGCTACGGGGTGCCGGTGCTGCCGAGGTGGGGCGTGCCGGCGTTCAGGAGGGGGATGCCTTGGCCGGATTCGCGGGCGGCGAGCGCCGAGCGGACACGTCCGGCCTGGTGGGGTTCCAGGGTGTGGACGAGTTGGTTCGGCCGGATCCAGACGAGACCCCGGATCTCCTCCAGGGCGTCGACGGGGATGGACATCGCCTGGGCTTCGGCCTCGGTGAGGCTGCCGCCCTCGCAGACGACATCGACGGCTTCGAGGCCGCGGGCGTCGCCGGGCACCTGGTCGACCAGCAGCGCCCAGGTGATCGTCCGGCGCAGCCCGGTCCCTTCCAGAAGCCCCCGGGCGGCGGCGACACCGATCGGTTCGCCGGGGTACGCAGCGCCGCCGGGCAGCGCCGGCCGGGCCGCGTGGTCGGTCTCGACCGTCAGGACCGAGCCGTTGCGGGGGTCGTCCGGATCGATGGTCCTCAGCGTGATGAGTACGGTGCAGCCGAGTCGGCGCCTCGGGTGTTCGTTTCGCTGAACTCGTGTTTGCAGCATGCTGGTTGGCTTTCCATCGGGCGCTTCTGGGATGTGCTTCGTGGCATCGTTCCCGGCTGCGGACGGCACGGGTGCCGTCGTGGGCACCGGGTGGGTGGTGGCGCGGGGGGGTCAGGCCCCGGCGCGCTTGGCAGCCCAGGCGATGAGGCGGCATTCGCCTCCCGGGCCGATGCGGAAGCCTCTGCCGCTGACGTGGATCTCAACGGGGCAGCCGACGGCACTCAGGGCCTCTTCGAGGGCGTCGGCAACAGCTTCCTGCTCTTCGGCGAGGGCTTCCACATCCACGCCGCACCTGCTTCCTGTCGCAATGGTCGATGACAGTTACAGCATCGGCACGGAGAGCTACAACGGCTAGGCTTGGAGGTGCAACGGACGATCTGTCAGACCCTGGAGGCCGCAGTGCCGGGACCGCGAGATCTCGACCCGTCGGAGTCGATGGCGGCGCTGTTCGGCGCCGAACTGCGGCGCATTCGCGTCGAAGCGAAGCTGAGTCAGGACAGTTTGGGTGAAGTCCTGGGCTACACAGGCTCGTTGGTGGGGCAGATTGAAACGGCCAAGCGCATGCCGTCGGCGGAATTCGCCGAACGGGTTGACGACGCGTTGGAAACGGGAGGCTTGTTCGGCCGACTGTGGCCGCACGTGACTCGGGGCCCCTATCCGTCGTACTTCAGGACGTACGCGAGCCTGGAGGTCAAGGCGTCGGAACTGCTCGAGTACGGCGGCTTCCTGATCCCGGGCCTGGGCCAGACCGAGCAGTACATGCGTGCGGTGTTCTGCGCGGCGGCGCCCCTGGCGAAGGACGAGGAGATCGACGAGAAGGTCCAGGCGCGGCTGTCTCGCCAGGAGAGCTTGATAACCGGTTCGAGTCCAACACGGCCGTTGTTGTGGTGGCTGATCGATGAGTCCGCGATTCGCAGACCCATCGGCGGGCATGCCGCGATGGCCGATCAGCTGCGTCATCTCGCGAAGCTGATCCGCTCAAGGCTAGCGGTTGTACAGGTCCTTGAGCAGCGTTGTGGCGCGCATGCCGCTCTTGAGGGTGCCTTGACGCTGATGTCGTTTGCCGACGGAAGCCCCGACCTGGCATACATCGAAGGACCACACACAGGTGTGCTGGTTGAGAGCACAGAGACCGTCAAGCGAATCCGCCTGACGTACGATCTTGCACGGGTTGACGCCCTCTCGCCGGAGGCGTCGCTGGCTCTCATCGATGATGCGGCAGAGGAGCACGCAAGTGGAGAAGACCAAGCTTGACTGGCGCAAGAGCAGCTACAGCGGAGGATCGGGCGGCAACTGCGTCGAGGTCGCCGTTCCGTCGGCCACGGTGATCGCGGTTCGCGACTCGAAGGACCCGAGCGGCCCGCAGCTCCGCTTCTCGAGCAGCGCTTGGTCGGTATTCGCGGCCGCTGCTGCGTCCGGAGAGTTCGGCGGCATCTGAACTCCTTGACACAAGACCGAAGTTGGGGCCCCTGATGCCGGACGGCACAGGGGCTTCGGCATGTCGACGGTGCGGCTGTCGGGCGGGCCACCGAACCGGCCGTGCCTGATCACCATCCTGGTGCTCCGCTGGGACGACGGCGAGGAGACCGCCGCCGAGGAGACGGAGCGGTCGGCCGGCGGGATCGCCCGCCGACTGCGCCCGACAGCCGATGGGGAACGCCGCCCGCCACTTCCTCCGCCCCCGGACGCGGTCAGCCCGCCAGCGCGGCGGCCCCGTCGGGCAGGGGTGCCGCGCGCAGGGCCCGGATCAGCTCCCGGACGGCGGCGGTGCGGGCGAGTTCGGGCGTGGTGACGTAGCCGACCTGCCGGGACGGCCGGTCCGGGCCCAGGTCGGTGACGGCGAGTCCGGCGGGCGGGCGGTCCAGGCTGAGCCGGGGCAGCACGGCCATGCCGAGGCCCTGCGCGGCGAGCGAGAGCACCACGGTGTCGTCGGTGGCGTTGATGGTGGCGGGCGGCAGCCAGTCCTGGCGCCTCCACCAGTCGGCCGTGTAGGAGCCGCAGTTCTCGTCCCAGTCGACCAGTGGCAGGCCGCGCGGGTCGGGGTGGCCCTGCTGGTGGGCGAGCACGTACTCCTCGCGGTACAGCGGTGCGGCGAGCAGGCCGGGCAGCGGGACCCCGCCGCGGGCGTCCAGGGTGGCCAGCGCCAGGTCGGCCCGGCCGTCGGCGACCTCGCCCGCGGTGCCGCGCCCGAGGTCGCGGACGATCCGCACCTCCGGCACCAGGCCGGGGCAGCGGGCGGCGAGCCCGGCCAGCGCGGCGGGCAGCACGTGGACGGCGGCGCTGCGGAACGCGACGATCCGCAGCGGCCCGCTCGGCGCGGCCTCCGCCCCGCCCGCGGCCTGCCGGGCCTCGCCGGGGAGCGCGGCCAGCAGCCGCAGGATCCGCCGGGCGTGCCCGGCGACCCGCTCCCCCGCCTCGGTGGGCCGGGCCCCGCGCCGCCCGCGCTCGAACAGCACGGCGCCGAGTTTGCGCTCGCAGCCGCGGACGGCGTGCGAGACCGCGGACTGGGTCAGTCCGAGCCGCTCGGCGGCGGCCGTGAAGCCGCCGCTGTCGGCGACCGCGACCAGGATCCGCAGTTCCTGCGGCAGGAGATCGTCCGTCACCCGGGCAGCCTACGCGGCCCCGTCCGGCCGCCGGTCCGGGGCCGCCAGGGTGCGCAGGACGCAGAACTCGTTGCCCTCGGGGTCCGCCATGACCACCCAGCTGCGGCCCGGGCCCTGGCCCACGTCCGTGGTGGTGGCGCCGAGGGTCAGCAGCCTGGCCACCTCCTCGTCGGTGCCGGCGTCGACCGGGCTGACGTCGAGGTGGAGGCGGTTCTTGCCGCCCCGGCCCTCGGGCACCCGGACGAACAGCAGGGTGGGCGGCATCTGCCGGGCCCGGACCTCCTCCGCGGTCGGCGTCCAGGAGGCGATCTCGACCTTGTCCCCGCCCCGGTCGATGACCTCGAAGTCCAGTGCCGCGCACCAGAAGGCCGCGAGCCGCTCCGGGTCGTGGCAGTCCACGACCAGTTCGGTGAACCTGCTCGTCATGACGCTCCGTCCGGTGCCGAGGGGGTGGACGGGGCGGGCCCGCGGCCGGGCGCCGCGGCCTCCAGTTCGTCGACGGTGCCGGACATGACCGTGCGCAGGTGCGCGGTGAGGTGCGGCAGGGGCCAGTCCCACCAGGCCAGGGCGAGGAGGCGGTCGACGTCGGCGTCGGCGTGGCGGCGGCGCAGCAGCCGGGCGGGGTTGCCGCCGACGACGCCGTAGTCGGGCACGTCGTCGACGACCACGGAGCCGGCGGCGACGATCGCCCCGTGGCCGATCCGGACGCCGGGCATCACGGTGGCCCCGTAGCCGATCCAGACGTCGTGGCCGACCGTGGTGTCCCCGCGTCCGGGCAGGTCGGCGATGAGGTCGAAGTGGTCGGCCCAGGAGCCCCCCATGATCGGGAAGGGGAACGTCGAGGGGCCGTCCATCCGGTGGTTGGCGCCGTTCATGAGGAACCGCACGCCTTCGCCGAGCGCGCAGAACCTGCCGATGACGAGCTTCTCGGGCCCGTAGTGGTAGAGGACGTTGCGGCGCTCGAAGGCGGTCGGGTCCACCGGGTCGTCGTAGTAGGTGAACTCCCCCACCTCGATCAGCGGTGAGGTCACCAGGGGCCGGAGCAGCACGACCCGGGGCTGGTCGGGCATCGGGTGCAGCACGGTCGGGTCGGCGGGTACGGGTGGCATCGGTGGCGGCTTCCTCTCCGGCGGGTGTCAGGCGTGCTCGGGGCGTCGGGCCCGGTCGGGGGCGCCGAACCAGTGGGCCAGGGCGGCGCGCAGGGCGGGTGCGGCGCGGTCGGCGGGTTCCCCGACGGCCGCGGCCCAGGCGACGTGCCCGTCCGGACGGACCAGGACGGCATCGGCGGTGCGTCCCGCGGCGGTGGCGGCGGTGGTGCGGACGTCGACGCGGGAGCACCAGTGCGCTGCCGCGCGGCGGAGGTCGGCCCGGTCGGCGAGGTCCAGGAGGACGGGCCGTGCGGCGGCCAGCAGCCCGTCCGGGCCCGCCGCCGCTTCGCCGTACCCGGCGGGGCCGGGCAGGAAGGCTCCGGCCATCGGGTGGTGCCCGGACGGTTCCGGCACCGGGTGGCGGACGTCGGCCCCGGCGACCAGCGCCGCGGTGCGGCGCAGCGGCTGTTCGTCGGTGAGCAGTTCCTGGAGGAGTTCGCGGAGCGCTTCGGCGGCGGGATCGGTGCCGCGGCGCAGCGCCACCTGGGCCCGGGCGTGCAGCATGGTGCGCGCGTTGGCGGAGCGCCGTTCGTCCTGGTAGCTGTCCAGCAGGCCGCCGGGGGCCCGGCCGTGGAGGTCCGCGGCCAGTTTCCAGGCCAGGTTGGCGGCGTCGAGCATCCCGGCGTTGATCGCGGTGCCGGTGGCCGGGAAGAGGTGGGCGGCATCGCCGGCCAGCAGGATCCGTCCCTTCCGGTACTGCTCGGCGTGCCGGGCCTTGAAGGTGAACCGCGACAGCCGGACGGTCTCGCGCACGGGGATCCCCGCGCCGAGGACGCGGCGCAGGCTGTCCTGGAGTTCGGCCGCGGTCATCGGGGTGTCGTCGTCGTACTCGGCGTCCTCCTCCTCGGCGGTGTAGAGGGAGACCACGGGCGAGCCGGGCGGGGCGCCGACCCCGAGGAGGCCGCGCTCCGTCCGGGTGAAGCCGCTGCGGACGGTGCCGAGGCCGGGAACGTCGAGGTCGCCGTTGCCGTGCAGGGTGACGGTGTCGGCGAGGGTGACCTGGGCCAGCCGGTTGACCTCCGGGTAGGCGGTGCCGGGGAAGGCGATGCCGGCCGCGTCCCGGACGGGGCTGCGGGCGCCGTCGCAGCCCACCAGGTAGGCGGCGTCCACCCGGTAGGGCCCGTCCGGGCCGAGCACCTCGGCGCCCGCCCGCCTCCCGTCCTGGTGGATCCCGGTCACCCGGTGCCCGCGGCGGATCTCGACCCCGAGTTCGGCGGCGCGTTCCTCCAGCAGTTCCTCCAGGCGCTGCTGCGGGAGGGGCAGGGCGCGCAGCGGCGGGTCGGCGAGTTCCGTCAGGTCGAGGTGGATGCCGCCGAACGGGAACTTCGGGGCCGGGGCTGGGCCGGGGCAGGCGGCCTCGAACCGTTCCAGCAGGCCGCGGTGGCGCAGCAGTTCGAGGACCTGTCCGCCGATGCCGCCGGCCTTCGGGGTGTCGCGGCGGGCGGCCTGCCGTTCCAGGAGCAGCGGACGGACTCCGGCCAGGCGGAGTTCGCAGGCCAGCATCAGTCCGGTCGGCCCCGCGCCGACGACGATCACCTCGGTGTCCACGTACTCCCCCTGTCGCCACCGCACGCACCGGAACGGCACGTGTCGTGCCGAAAGCAAAGTGCACCGGCCGGGGGTTCGTCAAGTACGGCACGTGCCGTGCCGATAGGATGCGGGGCATGACTGCTTCCCCTCGCGGTGCCGCCCGGACCGAGGCCATCATGCGGACCACCCTGGAGCTGGGCCGGGAGATCGGCTACGCCAAGCTCAGCATCGAGGCGATCGCGGCCCGGGCCGGCGCGGGCAAGCACACCGTCTACCGCAGGTGGCCCTCCAAGGGCGCCCTGCTCCTGGACTCCCTGCTCCACCTGCACGGGGCCAGCCTGGACTACCCCGACACCGGCGACGTCCTCGCCGACCTGCGCGCCCAGATCCACGCGGCCGTCGACCTCCTGGGCAATCCCCCCTTCGGCCCGCTGTACCGGGCCCTGGTCGGCGAGGCCCAGCACGACCCCGGCCTCGCCGCCGCCCTCAACGAGCGCTTCATCGCCCCGCAGACCGAGATGACCCTGGCCCGTCTGCGAACGGCCCGGGACCAGGGCCAACTGTCCCCCGCCTTCGACCCGGACCTGGCCATGGCGATCCTCTCCGGCCCGCTCTACTTCCGCTTCCTGATCACCCGGGAACCGCTGACCCACGAGTACGTCGACCGCGTCCTGCACGCCCTCTTCGAGGGCATGGGCCCCTGAGCCGGACGGCGGCCCGTGCGGTCCGTGGTCAGCGGTCAGCGGTCAGCGCGGGCCCGGGGCCCGGACGGCGTCGATGATCCGGGTCCAGTTGTCGCCGCCGTGCCCGTGCTCGACGGCGTACCGGTAGTGGGCCCGCACGGCGAGCGGGAGGGCGGGGTCGAGGCCGAGGACGGTGCTGGTCTCGACGATGTGGTCGGCGGTCGCGCCCATCATGGTGACGGTGCTGAGCCGGCCGGGGTGCTCCCCGGCGTCGATCCCGCTGCCGGGGTGCGGTTCGCCGGCCCGCAGGATCGCGCCGATCCGGTCGGCGGAGGCGAGCAGTTCGGGGAGCGCCTCGGCGGCCCTCACGCCGGCGGTGCCGAGCATCGCGGTGGCGTGCATCAGAGCGGACAGGGTGCTGAGGAAGACCGCCAGTTGGGCCTGGTACATCAGCTGGGCGAGGCCCGGGTCCTCGCCCAGGTACTTCGGTTCGCCGAGCAGCGCGAGGACGGCCCGGTGCCGTTCCATCACCTCCGGGTCGCCGCTGTAGTAGACGTGGGCGCCCGGGGCGCCGACCATCGGCGCGGGCACCATGACGCCGCCGGTGAGGAAGTCCGCGCCGTGCCGGGCGGCCCAGGCGGCGGCCTCGCGCGAGCGGTCGGGGGTGTCGGAGCCGAGGTTGGCCAGGGTGCGGCCGGCCAGCGAGCCGGTGGCGCCGTCCAGGACGTCGTACATGGCCCGGTGGTCGGTGAGGCTGAGCAGCACGAGCCGGCTCGCGCGGAGCGCCTCGGCGGGTGTGGCGGCGAGCGCGGCCCCGGCGGCGAGGACGCCCCCGACCCGGTCGGGGGTACGGTTCCAGACGGTGACGCGGTGTCCGGCGGCGAGCAGGACGCGGGTCATCGCCTGCCCCATCGGGCCGAGCCCGATGACGGTGACGGTTTCGACGGGGGTGCTGGTCGGGTGCTGTGGTTCGTTCACCCCGCCATCCTCGGCGGGTGCCGCACGCGCCGGAAGTACGCACTTTTTTCTGGGGTACTTACCTTTCTGTCAGGGGAGTTGACGATGGCCAGGGCACCGCGGAGCGGTCCGTACGTCTGCGGCATCGACGCCGCGCTCGACGTGGTGAGCGGCAAGTGGAAGGGGCTGATCCTCTGGGAGTTGCACGCCCACCGGGTCCGCCGTTTCGCCGAACTGCGGCGCGGCCTGCCGGGGGTGAGCGAGAAGATGCTGACCCAGCACCTGCGGGAGCTGGAGGAGGACGGGCTGGTCCACCGGGAGGTGCACGCCGAGGTGCCGCCGCGGGTCGAGTACTCGCTGACCGAGGACGGCCGCAGCCTGAACCGGGCGCTGGCCCCGCTGGGCGACTGGGGGACGGAGCGGGTGCGCCGCGAGGGCCTCGCCACGGCGACCCTCCCGGAGGACGTGGCCTGACCGGCTGCCGCACCGGTTCCATGAACGCCGCTCATGGAACGGGCCCAGCCATCGATGCCGGCCACTGCCGGGCCGCTCCCCCGCCCCGTAGCGTCATGTCACGTCAACCCCCCTTACCGCTACGGAGCGTTCCGTCATGTCCGTGCCCTTCCGCGCCGTCCACCAGATCGCCCGCCCGACCGGCCGGCCGACCGCCGACCTGTTCGCCTTCGTCGACGGCGAGCTGCCCGCGCCCGCCGCGGGCACCGCGCTGATCGAGAACGCCTTCCTGTCCGTCGACCCGTACATGGTGGGCCTGTTGGACGAGGAGGAGGGCGGCTACCCGCTGAACGCCCCGCTGGAGGGGCGGGCGGTGGGCCGGGTGGTGGAGTCCCGGTCGACCGCGCTGCCGGTGGGGACGGCGGTGATCCACCGGGAGGGCTGGCGCACCCACGCGCTGGTGACGCCGGAGCAGGTGCGCGTCCTGCCCGAGCTGCCGGGGGTGCCGCTGAGCGCGCACCTGGGCATCCTGGGCGGCACCGGCCTGTCGGCGTACGTGGGGCTGACCCGGGTCGCGGGGCTCAAGCCCGGGGAGGACCTGTTCGTGTCGGCGGCGGCCGGCGGGGTCGGCACCGCGGCGGGCCAGCTGGCCCGGCTACTGGGCGCCCGGCGGGTGGTGGGCTCGGCCGGCAGCGCGGCCAAGACGGCTTTCCTGACCGGGGAGTTGGGCTTCGACGCGGCCTTCGACTACCACGACGGGCCGGTGGCCGAACTGCTGGCCGCCGCCGCGCCGGACGGCATCGACGTATACCTGGACAACGTCGGCGGCGAGCACCTGGAGGCGGCGATCGGCGCGATGCGGGACTTCGGCCGGATCGCCTGGTGCGGCGCGATCTCCCAGTACGGCGTGGCGACCCCGCCGCCCGCCGCGCCGCACAACCTGTTCGAGCTGGTGACCCGCAGCATCCGGCTGGAGGGCTTCCTGGTGCGCCACCACATGGACGCCCAGCAGGAGTTGTACGCCCTGCTGGCCCCGCACCTGCGCTCCGGGCGGGTGCTGTCGCCGCAGACCGTGCTGGACGGCTTCGACCGCACCGTGGAGGCGTTCCTCGGCGTGCTGGCGGGCGCGAACACCGGCAAGATGCTGGTGGAGATCTGACGGTGCGTCAGTTCGCGGGCCCGGCCAGTCGCAGCTGCTCGTCCTCGACGATCCGCACCGCGAGTGCCCGGTCGGAGATGTCGACGGCCTCCGGGGCGGCCTCGGCGAGGTCGCTGCGGCGGGCGTACCGGTCGAACAACTCGGCCTTGCCGCGCAGCAGTTCGACCAGCCGACGGTCGAGGCTGTCGGTGGCCAGCAGCCGGTGCACCCGGACCCGGCGGATCTGGCCCATCCGCTGGGCGCGGGCCACCGCCTGGTCCTCCAGGGTGGGCTTGACCTGCGGCTCGCACAGGATCACCACGCTGGCGGCCTGGAGGTTGAGGCCGATCCCGCCGGACTGGATCTGGCAGAGCAGCACGGCGTGGCCCTCGGCGGCGGTGAACCCGTCGACCAGTTCCTGCCGTTGCTCGGCCGGCAGCGACCCGGCGACGGTGCCGGCGACGGGCGTGCCGAGGGCGCCGAGCGCGCCGTGCACGGCGGCCAGCACCTCCCGGAAGTAGGAGAAGACCACCACCTTGTGCCCCGACTCGGCTGCCTCGGCGACGAGTTCGCGCAGCCGCCGCAGCTTCGCGGAGTGCGCGGGGTCGGCGTACGCGGCGCGGCGCATCGCCATGAAGTTGCCCTCGGCGACGGCGGCGGCGTACGCGGCGCGGTCCGGCCCGGAGAGCTCGTCCCACTCGTCCACCCGTACCACGTCCGGGAGTTCGGTGAGCACGTCCTGCTGGTTGCGGCGCAGGTAGGCGGGGGCGACGGCGCGCCGGAAGGCGAGCGGGCCGAGGGCGCCGAGCCCGGCCGGGAGGTCGGTGAGCAGCTCGGGCTGGAGGTGGCCGATCAGGGTGCGGAACTCCTCGACCCGGTTCTCCATCGGGGTGCCGGTGAGGAACAGCACGTGCTCGGTGCGGGCGGCCCACTCGGCGACCAGCCGGGTGCGGCGGGCGGCCGGGTTCTTCACGAAGTGCGCCTCGTCGACGACCAGCGCGGCCACCGGGTCGGCGGCCAGCGTGCGCAGCGACTCGTAGGTGGCGACCAGCACGCCGCCGCCGGCCAGCCAGCGCTCCCGGGCGGCCTCCCGGGCGGGGCCGTGGTAGCGGTGCGGGGCGAGGGCGGTGCGTTCGGCGGTCTCGCGCTGCCAGTTGACCAGCACCGAGGCCGGGCACACCACCAGGAAGCGGCGCGGCCCTCCGGCCCCCTCCGCCGCCCCCTCCGCCGCCGCCTCCTCCGCCGCGGCCGCCAGGTGGGCGAGCACGGCGAGCGCCTGGACGGTCTTGCCGAGGCCCATCTCGTCGCCGATCACCACCTTCTTCCGGGCCAGCGCGAACCGGGCGCCGAACGCCTGGTAGCCGCGCAGCGAGACGGTGCAGCCGCGGTCGTCGAGGGGCTGGGCGCGGACCTGTTCGGCGAGCCCGTCGGGCAGGTGGCCCTCGGCGGCGGCCCGGCCGTCGGTGGCGGTCCGGCCGGCCAGCAGGCCGTCCTCGGCGAGCAGCGCCAGCTCGGCATAGAACTCGGCGGCCCGGTGCTCGAACTCGACCCACGCCTCGACCTCCCCGGCCGGCGGGCGCAGCAGGTCGGCGGACGCCTGGGCGAAGCGCAGCCCGGCCTCCTCGGCCTCCGCCCGCTCCCCCTCGGCGGCCAGCAACTCGACGGCCTGCCAGGCGCGTTCGCGCTTCTCGGCGCCGGCCAGCAGACCGCGCAGCCGGCCCCGGGCGTACTTGGCCTCGGCCAGCGGGGCCGCGTAGCGGGCGTCCAGCGCGGCGGCCTCGGCGGCGGCCCGGCGGGCGGCCGGACCGGCCAGCACCAGCCGGTGCAGGGCGGCGACCAGCGCGGTGGCCTCGGCGTCGGGGTGCGCCGGGTCGAGGCGGACGGCGGTGCCCTCCTCGACGGCGGCAGCGATCTGCCCGGCGGCGCCGAGCAGGTGCGCGGCGGTGGGGCCGGCGATGCCGGGGATCCGCAGCAGGTCCTGCCGGGTGGCGTCGTGCACGGCGGCGACGGTGGTGTACCCGACGGCGCGCAGCGTGCCGAGCTGCAGGCGGCCCCCGGTGACGTCCTTGAGCCGCTCGACCGGGATCGCCTCCAGCTCGGCCCGCACCAGCCGCCCGAAGATCCGCCGGTGCGCGTCGGCGACCTCCGCGACGGCCGCCGCGCGGTCGGCCACCAGCGCCCGCGCCGCGGCCCGCTGCCGCTCCGCCACCGCGACCACGTCCCTGGCCCGGCGCCCACCGCGTCCCGCCACCTGCGCCTCCTCGCACCCGCCCGTCCGGCCCACCCATCCTGGCACCCGCTCCCGACGGACCGCCCCAGGGCCACCGCCGCACCACGAACGGGCCCCGGCGCCCCCGGCCGCTCGCGCTTGCGACGCCGGACTCCCCGTCCAGCCCGCCTGCGTCCAGGGCCACGGCGCCGGCACCGGCTTGGCCCGCGGCCGGGCCCTCGCCCTCAGCTGAGCTCGAGGTCGAGTCCGGACCGGGTCCGGGCCGGCACACTGGACCCCGGCCGGGCCTACCCGCCCGAGCCGCCGCTCAGGGCCTCCCGCACGCCTCCGCGGCGAACCGGTCGAGCGGGGCGACGACCGCGATGGTGCTGCCGTCGGGCCCGGTCCGGTCGTAGAGGACGTTCCCCGGGGTGAGCCGGCCCGGGTCCACCGCCGTGAAGGAGACGTGGGCGGTGTACCAGTTGTTGTCCTCGCTGTAGGCGTAGAGCTGGTAGGTGGTGGCGGGGTCGAGTTCGCCGACGTAGGTGGTGGCGTCCCAGCCCTCGGCGGGACCGTCCAGGCGCCAGGTGACGGTGCCGAAGTCGAGGGGGTCGCGGGGCGTCCAGGTGCCGAGTCGACCGTCGCGCCCGGCGGCGGTGGTCGTGTCGATGTTCACGCCGACCATCTCCCGCCCGCAGAGCGCCAGTACGCCCAGCAGGTGCCCGTCCTCGGTCACCGACAGGCCCGCCGCGCCGTCATGCCCGGCAGTGCACGCCGAGGTCGCGGTGAGTGCGAGCCCCGTCCCTACGACTCCGGCCCAGCGCCGGAACGCCGACCACCCATTCGCTGCCCCCACGGCCGCCCCTCGTCGTCCCGTCGCCCGGCGCGCACCGGACGGACCCCACGGTAGGGACCGCGCGTGACGGCGGGGGCGCAGGACGGCACCGGAAGGATCTCGGCGGTCGGCGCGGTCGGCGCGGTCAGCGCAGTTCGAGGACGTCCGCGAGGCCGGCCGCGGCAAAGGCGGCGAGCAGGGGTTCGCGGCCCTCGGTGAAGTGCGCCCAGCTGTCGTAGTGGACGGGGACGACCCGGCGGGCGCCGAGGATGCGGGTGGCTTCGGCGGCGCGGGCGCTGTCGAGGGTGAGCAGGGCGTTGTCGAAGAGGCCGGTGCGGGCGCCGCCGGCGAACAGGACGGCGGTGTCGACGGGGCCGACGCGGTCGGCGATCCGCTGGACGACATCCAGCGAGGCGTTGTCGCCGCTGACGTAGACGACGGGCAGGCCCTCGCCGGTCAGGACGAAGCCGATCACCTCGCCGGTGAGCGGCTCGCAGCCGTCGGGCCCGTGCTGGGCGGGCACGGCGGTGACCGTGACGGCGCCCAACTCGACGCTCTCCCAGGGGGCGAGGCCGCGCGCGGTGCCGCCGAGGCGTTCGGCGCCGCCCCGGGTGGTGAGGGTGAGCGGGACGTCGGCGAGCAGCTTGCGGCCGCTGTGGTCGAGGTTGTCGGCGTGCTCGTCGTGCGAGAGCAGGACGGCGTCGAGCGGGCCGAGGTCGGCGGGGTCGACGGTGCCGGGGAGGGTCTTGGTGAGGAAGCGGTCTCCGCGCGGGTACTTGCCGGGGGCGTCGAAGGTGGGGTCGGTGAGCAGGCGCAGGCCGCCGTACTCGATCAGGGCGGTGGGGCCTCCGAAGACCTGGACGGCGGGGACGGCAGTCATGGCACACCTCACGAATCAATGCTCCCCTCACGGGGAACTCCAACTTTCTCCGTGAGAAGAATCTAGCGGCTTCTCACGGAGAACGGCAAGCTTTCCCGTGAAGTTGCCCGACGGCCCGTCAGCCCGCACCTTCGTCGACCAGTCGACATGTCAACCGGCGAGGCACCTCTCCTCACGGGCAACGCATGCGTTTACCATGAGGAGCATGAGCCAGCGCACCGCCTCCCCCACCGCCGCCCTGCCGCCGCCCGCGCCGGGGGCCGAGCAGTACCCGGCGCTGGACTTCGCCAATTCGCTGCTGACCCGGCCGGGCGGCCCGGTGGACCTGCTCGCGGGGCCGGCGGAGGCTTCGGCCTGGCTGGTGGAGCGCGGGCTCGCGCCGGAGGCCGGGCGGGTGATGGAGCCGTGCACGGTGCGGCTGCGGGCGTTCCGGGGGGCGCTGCGGGAGCTGCTGGACGCCCGGGTGACGGAGCGCCCCGCACCGCCGGAGGCGCTGGCGGCGGTGAACGAGGCGCTGACGGCGGCCCCGGCGGT
>NZ_JBHUWH010000099.1:0-20627 GCF_042670125.1 Kitasatospora sp. NPDC057198
GGGCGGGCCGGTCGCCGCGGAAGTAGCGGCGCCGGAAGTCGCCCTCCGGGAAGGTGGTGTCGGGGGTGATCCGGCCGGTCAGCCCGCCCTCGTCCAGCGCGACCCGGACGATCACCCCGACGCCGTGCTCCTGGCAGGCCGGGAACAGCTCGTCCAGCGGCGACTGGTCGAACACGTTGAAGATCACCTGGACCGCGTCGACCTCGCCGCTGCGCACCAACTCGACGGCGCTGTGCGGTTCGTGGTCGTTGATCGAGACGCCGAACAGGCCGATCAGGCCCTCCCGCTTGAGCTCCCGGACGGTCTCCAGCCAGTCTCCGCGCCCCAGCCACTCGTCGCTCCACACGTGGAACTGCAGCAGGTCGAAGCGCTCCAGGCCGCTGGCCGCCAGCGAGGTCTCCAGGCTCTTCCGGATGTGCGCGCCGGGGAAGGTCTCGGCCGGGTCGACCCCGCGCCGGGCCGGCCACTGCCCGTTCAGCGGCGGCACCTTGGTCGCCACCAGCACCCGCTCGCCGTTGGCGGCCCGCTCCCGCACCACCTGCCCGACCAGCCGCTCGCTCTCGCCGTAGCCGCGGGCCGTGTCGACGAAGTCGACCCCGAGGTCGATCGCCCGGTGCAGCGCCGCCAGCGAGTCCTCCTCGCGCGCGCCCACCCAACTGGACGCCCCGATCCCCCACGCCCCGTACCCGACCTCCGACACCTCGACGCCGCTGCGCCCGAGTGCGCGGTACCGCATCCTGGTCCTCCTCGTCCGAACCGACCGTTCCGGGACGCGACCCTAGGCGGCACGGCGGCCGGGCGCCAGGGCGCCGGGGGCCCAGGGCGCCGGGGGGCCGCCGGGCGGGGTGTGGCAGCCTGGGGTCCGGACCGGGGAGGGCGGCGTGGAGATCACCGACGGGCTGTGCGCGCGGATCGGGGCGGGGGACGCGGAGTTGGCCGCCTTCGTCCGCGGGGCGGAGTCGGACGCCGCCCGGCGGGAGCGGATCGCGGCGGCCGAGCGGGCCGTCCGGGAGCGGTACGGCGCGCCGGACGGGCGGCCGGCGCTGTTCTGCGTGCCGGTCGGGGTGAAGGACGTGCTCCGGGTGGACGGGCTGCCGACCCGGGCCGGTTCGGCGCTGCCCGCCGGGGTGTTCGCGGGCCCGCAGGCCGCGGCCGTCGACCGGCTGTGCGGCGCCGGGGCGCTGGTCGCGGGGAAGACCGTCACGGCCGAGTTCGCGATGAGCGCGCCCGGCCCCACCCGCAACCCGCACCACCCGCAGCACACGCCCGGCGGGTCGAGCAGCGGCTCGGCGGCCGCGGTCGCCGCCGGGCTGGTGCCGCTGGCGCTCGGCACCCAGACCATCGGCTCGGTGGTCCGGCCCGCCGCCTACTGCGGCGTCGTCGGGTTCAAGCCGACCTTCGGCCGGGTCCCGCTGGACGGGGTGGTGCCGTACGCGCCGTCCCTGGACACCGTCGGGCTGCTCGCGGACGGCCTCCCGACGGCCGCCGCCGCGGCCGCCGTCCTGTGCGACGGCTGGCGGCCGCCCGGCCCGCTGCCCGCGCCCGTCCTCGGCGTGCCGGACGGGCCGTTCCTGCGACGGGTCGGGCCGGAGGGCCTGGCGGCCTTCGCGGAGCAGCTGGAGGTCCTCGCCGGGGCCGGGTTCACCGTCCGCCGGGTGCCGTTCCCGGACGACTTCGACGAGGTGATGGGCGACCTGTGGACCGTCACCCGGTACGAGGCCGCGCGCAGCCACGCCGCGTGGTTCCCCCGGTACGGGCACCTGTACCGGCCGCAGTCCGCCGCCCTCGTCCGGCAGGGCCTGCCGCTCACCGGCGCGGAGCACGCGCGGGCGCTGCGGCGGCGGGCGGAGTTCCGGGACCGGCTCGACGCGAGCGGCGCGGCGGCCGGCGTCGACCTGTGGGTCACCCCGTCCGCGACCGGGACCGCGCCGCGCGGGCTGGACGCGACCGGCGACCCGACCCCGTGCGTGCCCTGGAGCTGGGCGGGCCGGCCCGTGCTCTCGCTGCCCGCCGGGCGCGGCCGCGACGGGCTGCCGCTGGGGCTGCAGTGCGCGGGGGCGGCCGGCGCGGACGAGCGGCTGCTGGCCTGGGCGGAGCCGCTGGCGGCGGCACTGGCGGGGCCGCCGGCGGGGCCGGCGGGGCGGCGGGATCAGGCCGACGGCGGCTGAGCGCTGCCGTGGTAGTGGGTGCGGTTGCCGCCGTTGACGGTGCCCGCCCGGAGGGCGATGCCCTGGCGCGCGTTGCCGCTGATCGTGTTGTCGTCGACGGTGACGGTGGTGCCCGCCACCGCCGCCTGCGCCCGACCGTGCCACTCCAGCGGCGCGGCCTCGAATTGCCGAGTCCTCCGCTCGCGCCGGTGGCCGTCGCCGCCAGCGGTCCCAGCAGAACCGGGTCCATCCGTCCGCCCCTTCCCCTCCGGCTGCCGCCCGGGCCGGGCGGGCTGCCGGACTACACTCCGCATCGTGTCCCTCACCGGTGCTTCGCACGCCTCCGCCCGCCGATGACGGCCGCCGACCGACTGGCCGCGCTCGGCCCGTACTTCGCGGTGCGCGCCGACCCGTTCCCGCCGCCGGGGTTCCGGCCGCTGGGCGAACTGTACGGAGCGGGCGGGCCGTTGGCGGCGCGGATCGCCGAGGTGGCGCGGGTGCTGGGGGCGGCGGAGCTCCGGGTGGCGGCGTCGACGGCGCACCTGGGGTTGGCGGCGCGGCTGTGGTCGGTGGCGCTGGGCGCGGCGGTGGTGGCGGGGCGGGTGCCGGATCTGGCGGGGGCGTGGTTCGCGCTGCCGGCGCAGGGGCCGTAAGTCCTGAGGCTGCCGGCGTCGACGGGGCCGGAGGCGACCGTCGAGGCGCTGGAAGTCGCGGTGCTGGACGGGCAGTTGGCGCCGCTGGCGGGGGCGGTGCGGGCGGTGGCGCCGCTCGCGCCGGGGCTGCTGGCGGGCAATGCGGCATCCGCGCTGGTGGGGGCGGCGCGGCAGTTGGGGTCGGTGGCGGCGCTGCGGGCTCCGGCGGCGGCGCTGGCGCGCGGGCTGCTGGCCCGTCCGGCGCTGGCGGGCGCGGGTGTGGCGACGGCGCCCGGCAGTCCGCTGGGGTTCCGCCGGGCGTCGTGCTGCCTGTACTACCGGGTGCCGTCGGGCGGCCTGTGCGGTGACTGCGTGTTCACCCGGCCGCCGGGGCGGTGACCGGGTGGTCAGTCGCGGGTGGCCAGGTCGAGCGCGATGTCGATGATCATGTCTTCCTGGCCGCCGACCAGGCGGCGGCGCCCGCACTCCATCAGGATGTCGCGGATGTCGACGCCGTACTGTGCGGCGGCCCGTTCGGCGTGCCGCAGGAAGGACGAGTAGACGCCGGCGTAGCCGAGGGTGAGGGTCTCCCGGTCGACCCGGACCGGGCGGTCCTGGAGCGGGCGGACCAGGTCGTCGGCGGCGTCCTGGAGCTTGAACAGGTCGCAGCCGTGCTCCAGTCCGGACAGGTCGGCGACGGCGACGAACGCCTCCAGCGGGCAGTTGCCCGCGCCCGCGCCGTGGCCGGCCAGCGAGGCGTCGACCCGGACGGCGCCGTGCTCGACGGCGGTGAGCGAGTTGGCGACCGAGAGCGAGAGGTTCTCGTGGGCGTGGATGCCGATCTCGGTGCCGGGGTCGAGGACGTCCCGGTAGGCGCGGACCCGGGCGGCGACGTCCTTCATGGTGAGCCGGCCGCCGGAGTCGGTGACGTAGACGCAGTGCGCGCCGTAGCCCTCCATCAGCTTGGCCTGCCGGGCGAGTTCCTCGGGCGGGGCCAGGTGGGAGAGCATCAGGAAGCCGGAGACGTCCATGCCGATCTCGCGGGCGGCGGCGATGTGCTGCGCGGAGATGTCGGCCTCGGTGCAGTGGGTGGCGACCCGCACCGAGCGCACGCCGAGCTCGTGGGCCCGCTTGAGCTCGTGGATGGTACCGACGCCGGGCAGCAGCAGGGTGGTCAGCCGGGCGCGCTTGAGGACGGAGGCGGCGGCCTCGATCCACTCCCAGTCGCTGTGCGAGCCGGGCCCGTAGGTGAGCGAGCCGCCGGCCAGGCCGTCGCCGTGGGCGACCTCGACGGCGTCGACGCCGGCCTCGTCGAGCGCGGCGACGATCCGCTTGACGTCGGCGGGGGTGATCCGGTGGCGGACGGCGTGCATGCCGTCGCGCAGGGTGACGTCCTGGACGAAGATCGGGGTGCTCACGGCTGGTCCGCCTTCCGGGCTGCGATCCGCTCGGCCACCCGCAGGGCGGCGGAGGTCATGATGTCGAGGTTGCCCGCGTACGCCGGGAGGTAGTGGGCGGCGCCCTCGACCTCCAGGAACACCGACACCTGGTGGGTGGGGCGCGGGGCGCCGTCGGCCAGCAGGGTGCGCACGGGCTGCTCGGCGTCGACGGGGGTGATCTGCACCCGCTGCTTGAGCCGGTAGCCGGGGACGTAGCCGGCCACCTCGCCGATCATCTCCTCCACGCTGCGCCGGATCTCCTCGCGGGTCTCCTCGTCGGGGGCGTCGACCAGGGCGAAGACGGTGTCGCGCATGATCAGCGGCGGTTCGGCCGGGTTGAGGACGATGATCGCCTTGCCGCGTTCGGCGCCGCCGACCTGCACGATCGCGGCGGAGGTGGTCTCGGTGAACTCGTCGATGTTGGCGCGGGTGCCGGGCCCGGCGGAGCGGCTGGCGATCGAGGCGACGATCTCGGCGTAGCGCACCGGGGCGACCCGGGAGATCGCGGCGACCACCGGGATGGTGGCCTGGCCGCCGCAGGTGACCATGTTGACGTCGGGCGCGTCGAGGTGGTCGTCCAGGTTGACGGCGGGGACGACGTACGGGCCGGTGGCGGCCGGGGTGAGGTCGATCAGCCGCTTGCCGAGCGGCAGCAGCCGGGCCGCGTTGTGCTCGTGGGCCTTGGCGGAGGTGGCGTCGAAGACGATGTCGATCCCGGCGAACTCCGGGAGGGCGATCAGCCCCTCGACGCCTTCGGCGGTGGTGGCGAAGCCGAGGCGGCGGGCCCGGGCCAGGCCGTCGGAGGCGGGGTCGATGCCGACCATCGCGCCCATCTCGAGGTGCTGCGACGTCCGCATCACCTTGATCATCAGGTCGGTGCCGATGTTGCCCGACCCGATGATCGCGACCTTCGTCCTCGTCATCGCTGCTCCTTGCTGAGGGTGAACCGGACCGTGCCGAGGGGCGCCACGGTGGCCTCGACGGTGCTGCCGGGCCCGACGGGCCGCATCGGGCCGAGCGCGCCGGAGAGCACGACCTGCCCGGCCCGCAGCGGGTCGCCGAGGTCGCGGGCCTGCCGGGCCAGCCACTGGAGGGCGAGCAGCGGGTCGCCCAGGCAGGCGGCGCCGGTGCCGGTGGAGACCTGCTCGCCGTCGACGCTCATGGTCATCACGGCCTCGCGCGGCTCGAACTCCCGCAGGCTCCGGCGCTCGGTGCCGAGCACGTAGGCGCCGGCGGAGGCGTTGTCGGCGACGGTGTCGGCGAAGCTGATGTCCCAGCCGGCGATCCGGCTGCCGCAGATCTCGACGGCGGCGACGGCGTGGTCGACGGCGGCGCGGACCTGCTCGGGCGAGAGGTCGCCCTCGGCGAGGTCGGCGCCGAGGACGAAGGCGATCTCCGCCTCGGCGCGCGGCTGGAGGATCGACCCGGCCGGGACGGCGGCCCCGTCCGGGTACTGCATGTCGGCGAACAGGACGCCGAAGTCGGGCCGGTCGACGCCCAGTTGGGCCTGGACGGCGGGCGAGGTGAGGCCGATCTTGCGCCCCGCCACCCGGCCGCCGGCGGCGGTGCGGGCCCGCACCACGCGCTGTTGCACGGCGTAGGCGGCGTGCACGTCGGTGCGGCCGATCAGGTCCCGCACGGGCGGGCACGGGACGCCGGCGGCCTGGGCGGCCAGCAGGCGGTCGGCGGCCGCGGTGACGGCGTCCGGCTCGGTGGCGGCCGGGGCGGCGGTGTCCGGGGCGGCCGGGGTGGGGTTGCTCATCTGGTGCTCCGGTGGGCCTCAGTGGTGGGTGACGAAGTCGGTCACCAGGCGGTTGAACTCGTCGGCGTGCTCCAGCTGGGCCCAGTGGCCGCAGCGGTTGATCAGGTGCGCGCGGGAGTTCGGGATGCTGGCGGCCAGGAAGAGCGAGGACTCGAAGGAGACCACCCGGTCGTCGCGGCCGTGGATCAGCAGCGCGGGCGCGGTGATCCCGGAGACCTTCGCCAGGTCGAGCCAGATCGGGATCGGCGCCTTCGGGGCGACGGCGGCGATGTTGGCCAGGTGCTCGGGGCGGCGCAGCGCGGCCTCGGAGCGCAGTGCGCACAGTTCGGGGGTGGCGAACCGGGCCTGGTCGTAGACCATGACCTCGACCAGCCGGCGCATGCCCTCGGGGGACGCGTCCGAGTAGGTCTGGTACATGATCTTCAGGCCCTCGGTGGGGCCGCCGCCCGCGCCGAACAGGAAGGGCCTCATCTGGATCGGCGGGCCCATGGTGATCAGGTGGGAGACCCGCTCGGGGCGCTCGACGGCGAGGCGCAGCGCGGTGTGGCCGCCCATCGAGTTGCCGACGAACGCGGCCCGCTCGACGCCCATCGCGTCGAGCAGCTGGCAGACGGCGTCGACGTGGTCGTAGGTGGCGAAGTCGACCGGGTCGGAGTCGCCCCAGCCGGGCAGGTCGGGGGCGATCACCCGGAAGTGCCGGGACAGCGCCTCGATGTTGGGCGCGTAGTTGCTCCAGCCGGTGGCGCCGGGGCCGCCGCCGTGCAGCAGCACCACGGGGTGGCCCTGGCCGGCCTCGTGGACCCGGATGTTCCAGTCCTTCGTGCGGACGTACTTCGCGATGTCGTGCGACTGGAGTGCCATCAGTGCTCGCTCCCGGGGAGGTGGTTGGTGCGGGGGGCCCGGCCGAGCAGGTCGTGGACGGTCTCCGGCGGGCGGTGGCCCCAGCTGTGCAGGCGGTCGAGGGTGGTGACCTGCCAGGTGGCGTCGTCGATCAGCAGGCCGCCCCAGCCGTACTCGACCGAGAAGCCGGACGGGGTGCGGACGTAGAAGCTGAACATGTGGTCGTTGGGGTGCATGCCGAGCGTCATCTCGAAGGGCTGCTCGGCGTCCATGCACCGGTCGTAGGCGCGGCCCACGTCGCGGATGTCGGTGACCTCGACCATGAAGTGGTGGGTGCGCTTCGGGTGCGGCATGTCGCCGAACGCGACGCTGTGGTGGCGCGGGTTGCAGTGCAGGAAGATCAGGTCGGCGAAGACGCCGGGGGCGAGTTCCTCGACGATCCGGTCGCTGATCCGGAAGCCCAGCAGGTCCTGGTAGAAGGCCAGGTACTCCTCGCGCCCGACGCCCTTGGAGAGCAGCACGTGGTGGCCGGCGCCGCCGGTGCCGGTGACGAAGGAGCCGAGCAGGGCGTCCGAGCGGAACGGGGTGGCGGCGTCGGCCAGGCCGGTGACCAGCTCGAGCGGGTTGCCCATCGGGTCGGTGACCTTGACCAGGCGCTCGACCCGGCGGGCGGCGGCCTCGGCGGCGGTGCCCTCGGTGACCGGGACGCCGGCCGCGGCGAGCCGGCCGGCCAGCGCGTCCAGCGCCGCGGCGGACTCGACCTGGTAGCCGCTGGCGACCAGGTCGTCGGCGGGGCCCTCGGTGACGATCCAGCGGTGCGCCTTCTCGTCGGTGCGCAGCGTGAAGCCGCCGTCGAAGCGCTCGCCGATCTGCATGCCGAGCAGCGTCACGCCGAAGTGCTCCCAGTCGGCGGGGTCGCCGACCTCGTACACGACGTACGCGAGTTCCTGTACTCCGGTCACGGGTGTCTCCTCCTTCGGTGGCCGCATCACAGTGCGGGGACGGTCAGGTCGGTGCGGTCGGCGGCTGCGACGAACTTGTCGGGGCGGACGGCGACGGCGCGGGCGCCGTAGCGGGCCAGCCACGGCAGCAGGACGTCCTCGAGGTCGATCAGCTCGTCCGGGCCCTCGGTGTAGGCGGTGCGCGGGCGGACGGCGAGGTAGCGGGCGCCGAGGGCGTCCCACTGGGCCCTCTGCCCGGGGGTGAGCAGGGTGGCGGGGTCGAGGTCGGCGCCGAGCAGCACGAAGCCGTCGGGCAGCAGGTCGTCCAGGCGGGCCATCCGGCCGACGGTGTCGCCGCAGACGGGCTGCGGGAGCATCCGGCCGACGGCGCTGGCGTCGCCCTGTTCGCCGCGCAGCCAGCCGGCGGCGAGGACGGGCGGGGCGGTCAGCGGGGGCTCCCACGGGGTGACGGTGTTCTCGGGGACGGCGTTCATCGCCGCCACCTCCTCCTCGGTGGCCTCCTGCTTGATGACCCGGCCGAGGCCGACCGCGAGGGCGGTGTAGAAGTCGGCGCTGGGGCGGCGTTCGGCCTCGTAGGTGTCGAGCCAGCGCTCGTCGAGGGTGCCGTCGAGGACGCGGGCGAGCTTCCAGCCCAGGTTGTGGGCGTCGCGCATGCCGGACTGCATGCCGGCGCCGGCCCACGGCGGCATCAGGTGGCAGGCGTCCCCGGCGAGGAAGACCCGGCCGCGGCGCCAGGTCTCGGCGGCGCGCACGTGGTGGCGGTAGAAGGCGTACTGGTGGATGTCGACGTCCCGGTCGGTGACGCCGAGGGCGTGCAGCAGCGGCCAGACCCGTGCGTCGGTGGCGAAGTCGGCCTCGGTCTCGTCGGCCTTGAGCGGGATCTCCCAGCGGTGGTTGCCCGCGGAGAGGGCGATGTCGACGACGGGGCGCTCGCGGTCGGTCCAGAAGGTGAGGAAGTCGCGGTCGGGCCACCAGCGCTTGACCTTGCAGTCGATGACGATCCACAGCGTCTCGACGGTGTCGCCGAGCATCGGGATGCCGAGCGCCTTGCGGGTGGCGCTGGAGCCGCCGTCGGCGGCGATCGCGTACCGGGCGCGGGTGGTGGTCTCGGCGCCGCTCTCCCGGTCGCGGGCGGTGACCGTCACGCCGTGGGCGTCCTGCTCGACGGCGGTGACCTCGGTGCCGTAGCGGACGTCCAGGCCGGGCAGCTCCTCGCCGCAGCGGCGGAGTTCGGCCTCCATGGCGGGCTGGTAGATGTTGTAGAACCGCGGGCGGGTGTTGCGGGTGCCGAGGGTGGACGGCGGGTGCTCGACCCGCATGACCTCCTGGCCGCCGTAGGTGACCCAGCGCAGGGCGCGCTGCGGCTCGATCACCTTCTCGATCCGTTCGTCGAGGCCCAGCTCCTGGAAGATCCGCATGGTCCAGTCGTTGACGGTCACCGCGCGGGCGCGGGCGTAGACGTCCCGGTCGCGTTCGAAGGCGGTGACGCGGGCGCCCTTGGCGGCCAGGGTGAGGGCGCCGACGAGGCCGGTGGGGCCGTAGCCGATGATCGCCACGTCCGTGTCGTAACCGTGCGGTTCGTCTACGTCATATCCGGCTGGTCTGTCGTTGCTCATGCCGATCTCCAGTGATCGCTGCCGAACTTTTGGACCGATCGTTCCGTCCAGAACTGGAGGCTGGCACGCCCCGCGCGGCACGTCAAGAGGTCGGCCGCCCGCCGTTCACCACCGCGGGGGCGTCCGGCCACCCCCGGGCGCCCTAAAATCACCGGGTGAAGAGTGGGACGAAGGCAGAGGCCGGGGAGCCGACCGGCAACCGGCGCGGACGGCGCTCCAAGGAGGAGATCCTCGACGCGACGGCCCGGGTGATGGCCCTGCGCGGCTACGCGGGCACCACCATCTCGACCATCACCGCCGAGACCGGCCTGCCGCGCAGCGCGATCTACCACCACTTCCACTCCAAGGGCGGCCTGCTCTCCGCCGTGATGGCCCGCGGCGCCGGGGAGTTCTTCGCCGCCATGCGCGCCGCCCACAGCGATCCCCCCGCCGGCGGCACGCACCGCGAACGGATGGCCTGGTACCTCGACCGGACCGCCCAAGTGTTCACCGCCAACCCGGAGTTCATGCGGCTGCACTTCCTGCTGATGCTCAGCGACGAGGCCGCCGAGGCCGAAGTCGCCGAGATGAACCGGCAGGTGCGCGACGAGGGCCGCGCCTACATGCGGGTGATGATCTCCTCCGCCTTCGCCGACCAGGGCCCGGAGATCGCCCGCGCCGTCGCCGAGGAGCTCGACTACTTCACCATCGCGGGCTTCGACGGCGCCTTCATCGCCTCCCAGGCCGACGCCGGACGCACCATCGCCGCCCAGATGGCCCACCTCACCGACGCCATGGTCGCCCTCGGCGAAGCCGCCGTCGCCCGCCACAAGACGCCCGCACCGCAAGGGAACTGACCCACCGGAACCGGTCGGCGCCCCGGGCCGTCGAAGCCCCGGACACCGACCCCGCCGGGGCCGGACCGGGAACACGAGAGGCACCACCATGCACCGAACGGGCCGGACCCCACTGCTGCTCGGCGCGGCACTCGCCCTCGCCGCCACCCTCGCCGCGACGGGCTGCACGACGGACGGGCCCGAGCGGTCGGACCGAACGGAGCAGTCGGACGGAACCGACCAACCGGCCGCCGAAGTCCACACCGACACCCAGCTGTTGGCCAGGTGCACGACCCTCCCGGCCGAGGCCGACAGCGTCCACTGGATATACCGCGGCTTCGGCGACCCGAACTCCCGCCTGCCCGGCCCCATCGACTACGGCCTGGACGGCATCGCCCACCTCACCGACGACGGCGCGGCCCGCCTGCGCGCGAGCGCCACCTGGGAGCCCACCGGCGACGAGCGGCAGCCGCCGGCCGAACTGGCCGCCCTGCTCGACCACCCGGTCTCCGGCTGGCTGCGCACCCCGGCCCTGGACCCCGCGGGCTCCAAGCCGGTGCACTTCCTGCTGGCCCCCGACAGCAACACCCTCTTCTTCTGGGCGGTCAACCCGCACTGCACCCACTGACGGCGGGGCCCGGCCGCCGGCGCTAACGGTCGGCGAGCCGGGCCTTCTTGACCTTGTTGCCGCAGGTGTTCATCGAGCACCAACGGCGGTTCGTGCCACGGCTGGTGTCCAGGAAGAGGCCGGCGCAGCCGGGGCCCTCGCAGGCTTTGACCCGGCCGCGATCGGGGCCGCCGAGCACGCGCACGGCGTCGGCGGCGAGCACGGCGAGCGCGTCCGCCACCGGTGCCCGGCCGCCGAGGTGCCAGCGCGCGAGCCCGTCCTCCAGCCGGGGCGTCGGCCGTCCGGCGGCGGCCACCGCGTTCAGGACGGCCGCGTCGGCGGGGTCGGGGGGCCGGGCGGCGGCGACGGCCAGCCCGGCGCGGTAGACCGCCTCGCGCAGGGCGAGCGCGTCCCGGAGTTCGGCGGGCGAGACCCCGGGCACGGCGAGGCCCGCGGCGTCCAGCCAGAGCGCGAGCCGGTCGGGGCCGGTGAGCCGCTCCAGGGGGGCCGCGCCCGCCCGGTCGCTGACCGTGGCGGTGAAGCGGAACGCCAGCACCTCGTTGTCCAGCCGGAACAGTCGACGGGCCTCCACGGCCGCTCCTTCCTGCGGATGCCACCACCAACCCACCTGAACCAGCTTAGCCGGTTCGACAAAGGCGCCGGTGCACGCCATCATGTGAACCGTCTTAGCCGGTTCACTTGTGGGAGGTCGGGAAATGGGCGAGGTCGCGGTCATCGGTCTGGGCGGAATGGGGCGGGCGATCGCGCGCAACCTGGTGCGGGCGGGCCACGAGACCGTGGTGTGGAACCGCTCGGCGGGGCCCGCGGAGGAGCTCGAACGGGACGGCGCCCGGCGCGCCGGGTCCGTCGCGGAGGCCCTGCGCTGCCCGGTGGCGTTCTCGGTGCTCTCCGACGACGCCGCCTTCACCGAGACCTTCCTGGACTCCGGCGTCCTGGCGCAGGCCGGCCCCGGCACGGTCCACGTCAACGCGGCCACGGTGAGCGTCGCGCTGTGCCGCCGGGCCGCGGCGGCGCACGCCGCGCACGGCGTCGGCTACGTCGCCGCCCCGGTGTTCGGCCGGGTGGCCGTCGCGGAGGCCGGCGCGCTGAACGTCCTCGCAGCCGGGGATCCCGAACTCGTCGACCGGGCGCAGCCGTTCTTCGACGTGATCGGCGCGCGCACCTGGCGGCTGGGCGAGCGGCCCGAACAGGCCAGCACCGCCAAGGTGTTGGGCAACTACCTGATCGCCTGCACGATCCAGTCGCTCGGCGAGGCGGTCAGCGTCGCCGAGGCGGCCGGCGCCGACCCGGAGCAGTTCGTCGAACTGCTGACCTCCACCCTCTTCCCCGGCCCGGTCCACTCCGGGTACGGGTCGATGATCGCGCAGCGGAAGTACCGGCCGGCCGGGTTCAGCACCGTGCTCGGCCGCAAGGACCTCCACCTCGCCCTGGAGGCGGCGGCCGACCTCGCCGTGCCGCTGCCGTTCGGCGACCTGCTGGCGGGCGTCTTCGACCGGGCGCTCGCCGACGGCCGGGCGGCGGACGACTGGGCCGCGATCGCCGAGCAGCAGCCGCGGTGAGCGGCGCCGCTCCCGCCGCCGGGCGCGCGGCACCGGACGGAACGGCGCCGGACGGGACC
This sequence comes from Kitasatospora sp. NPDC057198, assembly GCF_042670125.1. Lineage (NCBI taxonomy): Bacteria > Bacillati > Actinomycetota > Actinomycetes > Kitasatosporales > Streptomycetaceae > Kitasatospora > Kitasatospora sp. NPDC057198. Next base: position 12,460 of record NZ_JBHUWH010000099.1, read on the forward strand.
GCGGAGGATGGAACGGCGGAGGACGGAACCGCGGAGGACAGGACTGCGGAGGACGGAACGGCGCCGGGCCGGGCGGCCCGCGCGCTGTCCGTGCCGCTGATGGTGCTCGCCGGGGGGCTGCTCGCCGTGCAGGCCGAGGTCAACGGGCGCTTGGCCACCGGGCTCGGCACCGGGCCGCGGGCCGGGATCGCCGCGGGCGCCGTCAGCACCGGCGTCGGCCTGCTGGTGCTGCTGGCGGTCGGCCCGTTCGTGCCCGGCCGCCGGCGCGGGGTGGCGGAGGCCGTCGCGGCCTTCCGGGAGGGGCGGCTGCGGCCGCGGGACGCCTCGGGCGCCGTGCTGGGCGCCTGCTTCGTCGCGAGCCAGGGCCTGACGGCGCCGGTGGTGGGGGTGGCGCTGTTCAGCGTCGCCGTCACCGCCGGGCAGGCGTGCAGTGCGCTGGTCGTCGACCACCTGGGCCTGGGCCCGGCCGGGCGGCAGGCCGTCGGCCGCTCGCGCGTCCTCGCCGCCGTGCTGGCCGTCGTGGCCGTGGGCATCGGCGCGGGCGGGCAGCTCGCGGCCGGCGTGGCCCTGGCGACCGTCCTGACCGCCGCCGTCCCGCTGGCCGCGGGGGCCGGCCTGTCGGTGCAGCAGGCGCTCAACGGGCGCGTCGCCCGGATGGGCGGGCCGTGGGTGGCGGCGGTGACCAACATGGCGGTGGGCCTGGCCGCGCTGCTGACGGCCTTCGCGGCGGGGCTGCTCGCCCCGGGCCGCCTGGACGGGGTGCCCGGCGATCCCGTCCTCTACGCGGGCGGGCTGCTGGGCGCCGTCTTCGTCGCGCTGGCCTCCTGGTCGGCCCGCGTGCACGGCGTCCTGGTCCTGGGGCTCTGCGTCGTCGCGGGCCAGGTCGTCACCGCCGGGGCCGTCCAGGCGGCGCTGTCGCCCGAGCCCGCCGCGTCGGCCGGCCCGCTGCCCGTCGCGCTCACCCTCGTCGGCGTGCTCGTCGCCCTCCGTCGGGGCGCGCACCGCTGAACTCCCGGCACCGGACGGGAGGTTGGGCGGTGGGCGTGGCAGAATCATTCGTCCACCGACGGATCACGAGGGGGACTCATGGTGAATTCGGATGCGCGCGCTCTCGCCCTGCGCATGCACGAGGCGTTCAACGCGCGGGACGTCGCGGCCGCGGACGGGATCTTCGCGCCCGGCTTCCACAGCCATCCGCTGCGCGGCGGCGTCGACGCGGTGAAGGCGGCCTGGACGGCGATGTTCGCGGCGGACCCGGCGATCCGGACCGTCCTCGAGGACGTGCTGGTGGACGGCGACCGGGTGGCGCTGCGCTCGACCGTCCACCGGAGCGCGGGGCCTGCGGCCGGGACGACCATGCTGGAGGTGTTCCGCGTCGCCGAGGGCCGGATCGCCGAACTCTGGGGCGCCGCCGCGATGGTGGACCGGTGACCGGGAGCGCGAGACCGTCGACGCCGTTGCCGACCCTTTCGACCTCTTCGACCGCCGGGACCGCCGGGACCGCCGGGACCGCCGGGACCGCCGGGACCGCCGGGACCGAACGATGATCGTCGTCACCACGCTGCTCGGCCTGCTCGTCGTGGGACTGGGAGTGGAGTACCTACGGCGCGGGGCCCGGAGCCGGCGGGGCGAGGCCCCCTTCGCGCCCGGGGCGGGAATGCTGGGGACGAAGGCCGTACGGGCCGGGGTGGAGCGCGCCCTCCTGGTGCTCGGGGTGTTCTTCTGCTTCCTCGGCGCCCTGATCGGCCTGGTCGGGTACTTCGAGGCCGTGGGCGTCATGGGCGGCCCGCCCGCACGCGCCCGCACGCGTCGGCGGCGGCCGACGGCCCTGGGGCGCGCCGACCGCCGCTGATGCGTGCTGCCGTGACGGTGGTGCTTCCTGACGGCGGGTTACTTCAGGTACGGGCCGTCGGTGCCGATCTTGCCCGGGGCGGCGTTCTTGCCGCCCAGGTCGAGGACGTAGACCCGCAGGTTGCCCTTGCCGGGGGCGGCGATGGACATCGTGCCGTTGGTGACGGTGCGGACGTCGCCGGAGACGGCGTCCTTGTAGGTGCCGTTGGGGATGCCGGTGAAGGTGGCGGCGTCCGTGACGGTGACCAGGGCGAAGGAGTCGACGCCGGCGGCGGCGTCGGTGTAGCGGCGCTTGAAGGACATGCCGCCGCTGACGTCCTCGGTGGAGTACTGGCCCATCTGCAGGGCGGGGATCGCCCGGCGAATCTGGTTGAGCCGCTGCACCTGCTTGACCAGCGGCTGCTGGAGCGTGGTGGCGACGGCGCCGCTGGCGGAGGAGACCACCGAGAAGTCGGAGGCGGTGACGGTGCCCTCGACGTGGTCGCCGTAGTAGGCGCGGCCGGTGGTGGCGAGCGGGCAGGACGGGCCGCAGTCGATCTGCTTGCCGGCCTGGAACTCGATCTCGGAGCCGTAGTACAGCGTCGGGATGCCGCGGAAGGTCCACATCAGGGCCATGTTCTCGGCCCAGGCGTCGGTGCCGCCGGTGTAGCGCACGGTGGACTTGTTGGGCCCGTAGTCGTGGCTGTCCACGTACACCACGTTGTAGGTGGCGTCGTTGGTGGAGTCGTCGGAGTCCTTGCCGTTGCCGAACGCGTTGTGCGCGTCGCCGAAGTTCATGTGCATCCGCATGTCGATGATGTTCATGCCGGAGAACTTCGAGTGGTCGGGCGCGTGGTAGGTGTTGCCGTCCAGGAAGGCGTTGGTGGAGGTCGGCTGGTTGCCGGTGCCGAGCTGCTCCTCGTAGTTGTACTGGTCGAGGGCGGCCTGCACGTCGTCGGCGGTGTAGTCCTTGCGCTCCTTCCAGGTGTAGAACTGCGCGGAGTGGTTGACCGAGCCGCGGTTCCACTTGTCGTTGACGAACGCGGCGACCTCGCCGAAGACGAAGAAGTTCTGCGCCTTGGCCGGCCCCCAGTCCTGGGTGACGCGCTGCTGGATGGCGGGCAGGAAGCGCCGGTTCCAGGTGACCCGCGGGACGTGCACGGCGGTGTCGACCCGGAAGCCGTCCACGCCCATGTCGATGTACTTGTTGTACGCGCCGATCAGGTAGTTCTGCACCTCGGCGTTCTCGGTGTTGAAGTCGGCCAGGTCGTCGGCCAGCCAGCAGGAGCGCGAGTCCTCGCCCTCCCAGTTGCCGATCCAGCACTGGTGGTAGTACTTGGACGGGAACATGCCCGAAGTGGGGCTGGGCCACTGGCAGTTGTAGATGGTGTAGCCCTCGGGGCTCTTGTACTGGGTCGGGTTGCCCCAGCCGACGCAGGTCTGGCCGCTGGGCTGGGTGGTCGACCACAGGTCGCCGTTGTAGTACGACTTGCCGCTCTTCGGCTCGACGGTCAGGCCGTCGTACTCGAAGCCGGGCTGCTTCTCGTCGTAGTACCAGGACCACTGCGAGTCCCGGACGCCGTACACGGTGGGCACGTACAGGCCCTTGGCGCCCCAGCGGGAGCTGTGGTTGTAGACCACGTCCTGGTAGATCTTGATGCCCTTGGCGTGGGCGGCGTTGATCAGGTCCTGGTAGGAGGCGCCGGCCGACTCCAGCCGCGGGTCGACCTTGTAGAAGTCGTAGCCGTGGTAGCCGTGGTAGTCGTAGTCGGAGCGGTTGAGCACCACCGGGGTGATCCAGATCGCCGAGAAGCCCAGGCCCTTGATGTAGTCGAGCTTCTGCACCAGGCCCTTGAAGTCGCCGCGGAACATCGGGTCGTCGTTGGCCGCGTTGCCGGACTTCACGTCCTGGTTGCCGCCCCGGTTGTTCGAGCCGTCGCCGTCGTAGAACCGGGCGGTGAGCACGAAGTAGATCGGGTCCTTGCGCGGGTCGGTGCCGATCATCTCGCCGGGCTTGGCGGCCGGCGGGGCGTCACCGGTGGTGGCGACCGCGGCGGCGGAGGCGGCGGAGACGTTCCCGGCGGCGTCCAGCGCCTTGACGGTGTAGGTGTAGACGGTGCGCGCCTCCAGGCCGCTGTCCGAGTACACCGTCGAGCCGACGTTGATCACCGAGGTGCCCTTGGTACCGCCGCTGCGGGTGACCTGGTAGCCCGTCACCCCGGTGTTGTCGGTGGACGGTTCCCAGGTCAGCACGATCGAGGTGTCGGTCGCGTTGGCGGCCACCCCGGTGGGCGCGCTCGGCGCGGTGGTGTCGGGGACGACGGCCGCGCACGGGTCGGCGGCGTTCGCGGTGACCTTGCTGTTCTGCACGGTGCTGACGCCCGCCGGGACGACGTAGTTGGCGCCGTTGTTGTTGTCCCAGGTGCCGTTGCCGTTGTTGAAGGTCGCCGCCATGGTGGCCGCGGAGCCCAGGTCGACGGTGCGCTTGTACCAGCCGGGGCAGGCGAGTTCCATGCCGATGCCGGGCACCGCCGTCCACGTGCCGTTCGCCGGGGCGTAGTGCAGGTTGACGATGCTCCAGCCGACCACGGCGGTCGAGTAGAACACGGTGGCGCTCTTCCCGGCCGGGGTGCTGCCGCTCGCGGACGGCGACGGGCTGGCGCTGCTGCTCGGGCCGGCGCTGCTGCTCGGGCTGGCGGAGGCCGACGGGGACGCGGAGGCGGACGGGCTGGCGGAGGCGCTCGCGGACGGGCTCGGGGTGCCGGTGGCGCACGGCGCGGTGCTGCCCACGACGCCGTCCTTGACCGTCACCACGCCCGTCCCGAGGGCGTAGTTCTTGCCGCCGTTGTTGTCCCAGGTGCCGGAGCCGTTGTTGAAGGTCGCCTGGAGCCCGTTCGCGGTGCCCAGGTCGAGGGTCTTCTTCACCCAGTCCGTGCAGGCCGCCTCCATCGCCACGCCCGGCACGGTGGTCCAGGTTCCGCCGTTGGGGGCGTAGTGCAGGTCGTAGGCCGACCAGTTGCGGGTCTTGGTGTAGTAGTAGACGGTCGTGCCGGCGCCGGTCGACGACTGGGCCGGGCTCGGGCTGGGGCTCGAACTCGGGCTGGTGGTACCGCCGTTGTCGGTGCCGCACGGGTCGCTGTGGGCGATCACGCCGTCCTTGACCACCACGGTGCCGGTGCCCAGGGCGTAGTTCTTGCCGCCGTTGTTGTCCCAGGTGCCGGAGCCGTTGTTGAAGGTCGCCTGGAGGCCGGTCGCGCTGCCCAGGTCGACGGTCTTCTTCACCCAGTCGATGCAGGCCGCCTCCATGGCGGTGCCCGGCGCGGTGGTCCAACTGCCGCCGTCCGGGGCCCAGTGCAGGTCGTACGCCGACCAGTTGCGGGTCTTGGTGTAGTAGAAGACGGTGGCCGTGTTGCTGCCGCTCGCCGTGGTGCCGGCCGCCGCGCTGGCGGTGACACCGAGCGGGACGCCGGACAGCAGGCCGGCGGTGAGTGCCGCCGCTGCCGTCAGCACGGCGGCAGTGGGGCGCCGCCGGTGCCGTGCTCGTCTGGTCAAGGTCAAGGGAGTGTCCCTCGGTGCTGGGCCGCGGGCATGGGGAACTGCCTCGCGGCAGGGGGTGGGTGGGGGAGCTTGCGCAAGAACTTGCAAGAACTTCCAGGAGGTTACTGAGACATGACCTGCCTGTAAAGACTTCCTACCGCCGCCCGTCGGCGGACATTGCGACAGAAATCCACGCCACTCACCGCAAGATCTTTCCGCAAGCAACAGGCCGGGCGGGGCAGCGAACCTCGCGCCCTCGGCCCGCCGTCCCCTCGACCCGCCGCCCCCTCGACCTGCCGTACCTCAGCCGGAGGCGAGCGGTAGCCGCACCACCAGCCGGGCCCCCGGCAGCCGTCCGGGGGCCTCGGCGGCCGCCGTACCGCCCACGCCCTGCGCGATGGTGCGGACCAGCGCCAGGCCGAGGCCCGCGCCGCCGCGCTCCCGGTCCCGGGCGTCGTCCAGCCGGACGAAGCGTTCGAAGACCCGCTCGCGGTCCGGCTCCGGGATGCCCGGTCCGTCGTCCTCCACCGTCAGGACCACCTGCCGGGCGCCGTCCACCGCCAGGGTGACGGTGACCTCGGCGCGGGCGTGCCGGACCGCGTTGTCCAGCAGGTTGCGCACCAGCCGGGCGAGCAGCACCTCCCGGCCCGGCACCGCGGCGGCGCTCTCGCCGAGCTCCGTGGTGAACGCCAACTCCGGCTTGAGGAAGGCTTGTTCGGCGACCTGCTCGGCCACCAGGTCGGGCAGGTCGACGGTGGCCCGGGCCAGGGCGGGCCCGTCCGGACGGGCCTGGGCCGGTTCGGCCCGGGCGAGCAGCAGCAAGTCGTCGGCGAGTTCCTGGAGCCGTTCGGTGTCGCGCAGCGCTCCGCCCACCACCGCGGGCCAGTCGGCCCCCGCCGGGTGGGCGAGCGGCACCTCCAGCGAGGCGCGCAGCCCGGCCAGCGGACTGCGCAGTTCGTGCGAGGCGTCCGCGACCAGGCGGCGCTGCTCGTCCAGGGCGTGTTCCAGCCGGTCCAGGGTGGCGTTGGTGGTGCGGGCCAGCCGGCGGACGCCGTCCCGGGCGCGCGGCACCGGCACCCGCTCGTGGAACGCCCCGCCCCGGACGGCCGCCATCTGCCGGCGGATCAGTTCGACCGGGCGCAGCGCGAGCCAGGTGACCAGCCAGGCGATCAGCGCGACGAACAGCGAGGCGGCCGGGGAGACGTACCACAGCAGCACCCGGGTGACGGTGGCGGCGGTCTGCTCGGGGACGAGCGGGTCGACCAGGACGTAGACCGACAGGCTCTGGGTCGGCAGGTGCGGCGGGACGAAGCCGTCGTTGCGGTAGCCGTTGGCGTAGCGGTCGAGCTCCTCGGTGTCGAACGGGCCGACCCGCACCCGCAGGAACCGGTAGGGGTGGTCGCCGTGGCCGGTCATCCGCGAGTCCGGGGCGTGGCCCTTCGGGTAGCTGAACCGAAGGAGGTCCCGGGAGTCGTAGCTCTGGATCACATCCCGGGGGGTGGGGAAGTCGCGGACGGGCGGCAGCGCGGCGGCCGGGTCACCCCACTGGCGGGGGTCGACCAGGCCCGAGGAGCGCAGCCAGCGGCCGTCGTCGGCGATCACCGCGTACGCGTAGCCGGTGTTCCACTCGTCGGGGGCCGCCGGGATCTTCCCGGCCACGTTGTGCAGCGCGTCCTGGGCGCGGCCGAGGGCGACCCGGTCGAGGCGGGCCCGGACGGCGGCGCCGACCAGCGGCGCGGCGACCGTGAAGGCCAGCAGCGCCGCGAGCAGGGCGGCCGCGGCGGCCCGGGCCCGGATGCCGAAGCCGGGTCGGCGCAGGTGCGGACGCAGGCGGGGGTACCGGCGCGGGCGCGGGCGGCCCGCCGGAGCGGGCGCCGGGCGGGGCGGGGCGGCGGGTTCAGTCCGCATCGGGGGCCGGCCGCTGCCCGGGGGTGAGCCGGTAGCCGATGCCGCGGACGGTGTCGATCCGCGGCCCGGCCCCGGCCCGGTCGAGCTTGCGGCGCAGCGCGGCCACGTACACCTCGACGATGTTGACGTCGCCGCGGAAGGCGGAGTCCCAGACCGCGTCCAGGATCTCGGTCTTCGGCACCGCCTGGTCGGGCCGCCGGGCCAGGCACTCCAGGACGCCGAACTCCTTCCCGGTGAGCCGGAGTTCGTCCCCGTCGACGGTGCAGCGCCGGGCCGCCGGGTCGATCCGGAGGTCGGCGACGGCGAGCACGGCGGGGCGGCCCGCGGTGCCGCGCCGGAGCAGGGCGCGCAGCCGGGCGGTGAGCACCACGAAGGAGAACGGCTTGGAGAGGAAATCGTCCGCGCCGCAATCGAGCGCCTCGGCTTCGTCGTACTCGCCGTTCTTCGCGGTGAGCATCAGTATCGGCACGGAGTTCTCCTCGGTGCGCAGCCGACGGCAGATCCGGAAGCCGTTCAGGCCGGGCAGCATCAGGTCGAGGACCAGCAGGTCGTACCCGCCCGACCTGGCCATTTCCAGCCCGGTGAGCCCGTCGGAGGCCACGTCCACCGCGTAGCCCTCGGCCCGCAGGCCCTGGCCGAGCGAACGGGCCAGGCTCTCCTCGTCCTCGACCATGAGCAGGCGCACCGGGAAAGGATATGCCGATTCCGTTGCGGGGGAAGGGCGTTGGCCGATGTGCCGGTTTTTCCCGAGCTGAACGGATCCTCAGCTTCTTTCAGAATCGGTTCAGCGCGCTTTTCCTAGCGTCCGGAGAGTGCCCCTTTCCCTTTTCCCCGAGGCCCCGGCCCGCCCGCACCGCCACCACCGCCGCCCGGCCCGCCCGCACCGCCCGGCC
>NZ_JBHUWH010000100.1:0-20556 GCF_042670125.1 Kitasatospora sp. NPDC057198
GCGCTGGATGGGCGCCCCGGCCCGGCCCGTTGGCGAATCCTCGCCAGTGGCGTCACGGAACGGGACGAACCGGACGCCGCAACCGGGCGGCCACGTCGCGTTACCAATCCTTGATCCGCCGCAGGTCGACAAGTCAGTTCACCGGTACGCAAGATGTGCCGCGTGCCGAGACCCCGCTTCCTCCCGCTCGCCCTGACCGCCACGGTGGCGGCGCTGTCCGTCGTGCTGTGCTCCTGCAGTTCCGCACCGGGCCCCGCCGACGGCGGCCCGGCCCGGGTGGCGGCGGCGGACGGAGAGGCGCCCCGGATGACCCAGCAGGAGATGAACGCCCGGCCGCGCGACGAGCTGCGCCAGGGCGGCACCCTGGTCTGGGCGATCGACCAGTACTCCACCCAGTGGAACCCGGTCCAGGCGGACGGCTCCGAGGCGTCCACCAACGACGTGGTCAAGTCGCTGCTGCCGACCTTCTGGCGCTCCGACGCGGGCGGCGTGCAGACCCCCAACCCGGCCTACCTGTCCGACGCGAAGAGCGAGCTGCGGCAGGGCAAGCAGGTCGTGGTGTGGACGCTCAACCCGAAGGCCCACTGGTCCGACGGCTCCCCGATCACCTGGCGCGACCTGCAGGCGGACTGGCAGGCGCTGAACGGCCGGGACCCGGCCTACAAGACCGCCACCACCAACGGCTTCGACCAGGTGGAGAGCGTGGTCCGCGGCCAGGACGACTTCCAGGCCGTGATGACCTTCAAGGAGCCGTACTCGGAGTGGCAGGCGATGTTCAACAACGCCGGCAACGCCCCGCTGCTGCCCGCGAAGTACGTCTCCACCCCCGAGCTGTTCAACACCTCCTTCAAGAACCGCATCCCGGTCACCGCGGGCCCCTTCAAGCTGGAGTCGCTGGACGCCGGGACGCGCACCGTCACCGCGGTGGCCGACCCCGGCTGGTGGGGCGACAAGCCGCTGCTGGACAAGATCGTCTTCCGGGCGTACGACACCGGCGCGATGCCGCAGGCGTTCGCCGACGGCAAGGTCGACTTCTACAACAACGGCCCCAACACCGAGGGCTACCGGCTGATCCGGTCCACCCCGGGCGGTGAGGTCCGCAAGGCCGGCGGCCCCAACCTGCGGCACCTGGTGCTCAACGGCAAGAGCCCGCTGCTGGAGGACGCCGCGCTGCGCCGGGCGCTGATCCAGGCGATCGACCGGGCCGAGATCACCCGCACCGACCTGGCCGGCCTGGACTGGCCGTACGTGCCGATGAACAACCACTTCCTGGTGCCCTCCCAGCACGGCTACCAGGACAACTCGAACGGCCTGAGCCGCTTCGACCCGGACGCCGCGCGGGCCGCGCTCGACGCGCTGGGCTGGAAGCCCGGGGCGAACGGCGTGCGCGCCAAGGACGGCAAGGAGCTGGTGCTGCGCTACGTGGCGCCGGCCGCGAACAACCTGGCGGCCAACGAGAGCGAGGAGGTGACCCGGATGCTCGCCGCGATCGGGGTGACCGTCCAGGTCCAGACCGTGCCGGCCGGCGAGTACTTCGACGGCTACATCTACAAGCACGACTTCGACCTGACCTCGTTCTCGCTGCTGGGCACGCCCTTCCCGGTCTCCAACTCGATCAGCACCTTCCAGCGGGACTCCGGCTCCAACTGGGCCCAGGTCGGCAGCGAGGCGCTCGACGGGGCGATGGCGGAGGCCGCCAGGGCGGACACCGTGGACGAGGAGACGGCGGCGCTCAACCTCGCCGACTCGGAGGCGTGGCAGGTGGCCGGCCTCGTCCCGCTGTACCAGCGCCCGGCCATCTACGGGGTGCGCAAGGACCTCGCCAACATCGGCGCCGCCGGCCTCGGCGATGTCGTCTACGAGAACATCGGCTTGTTGAAGTAACAACCGCGGCGGTAACGCCGCGGCGAGGACTCGCCAATGGCGGGAAAATGCCAGTCGGGCGGCACCCCGGATGCCGCCCGAATTGGGTGAGCCATACCCATGAATTCGCCCCGGCACGCCCGAAAACACCGATGTCCGATTATCGGACACTCAATTGCACCCGCCAATTGCGATGAAGCGCACCAAAACGGACATCGCTTCTACGCGCGTCATCCGGGCCCCCTCCCGAACTCGCCGTCCTGATACCGGAGCTGGCCGTGCATCGTTACGGACAGGTGAACGCCGCTTGATCGAGTTTGTCCGGTTTTGACCGTCTCGCTGGGCCGATGTCAAGAGTCCGAGAACTACGAAGTGGTTGACATTCCAGCACGAAGGAGGAAATGGGCCATCGACAACTGAGGAACTCTTGACGTTCGATAAACGACTTGCAAGAGTCCATTCATCCAAGTTCTTACTCCTTGCTTCTGCACGGACCACGGTCGGGAGCTTTAGCACCATGACGACGCCTACTGGGGCCACCACGGACGGGAACACTCCCCGTCCCGGCTCGACGTCGGACCTCGCGGACAACGCCACGGCCGACGCGCCCGCCGATCCCGGCTTCCGCGGCCTCTCCCCCGGGCAGCTGATGTGGCGCCGCTTCCGCCGCGACCGCGTCGGCGTGGTGAGCGCGATCGTGGTGCTGTTCTTCATCGCCGTGGCGATCCTGGCCCCGCTGATCTCCATGCTGTACGGGAAGAACCCGGAGACCCACTACGGCCAGGAGGACGTCTCCCTGCTGACCGACTCGGGCCTGCCCACCGGGCCCAACGGCGGCATGAGCGGCGACTTCTGGTTCGGCCTGGAGCCGGGCCTCGGCCGCGACGTGTTCACCCTGCTGATCTACGGCATCCGCACCTCGCTGATCATCGCGGTCGCCACCTCGGTGCTGACCACCGTGGTCGGCGTCGCGCTCGGCATCGCGGCCGGCTACCTCGGCGGGAAGACCGACTACTTCATCGGCCGGGTGATCGACGTCCTGATGTCGTTCCCCTCGCAGATCTTCCTGATCGCCACCATGCCCGTGGTCACCAGCCTGCTGGTGAGCCCCGAAGAGGCCGTCCCCGAGTGGCTGCCCTTCGTCGCGGTGACCATCGTGCTGTCGCTGCTCGGCTGGATGAGCCTGGCCCGCATCCTGCGCGGCGTGTCGCTGTCGCTGCGCGAGCGGGAGTTCATCGAGGCCGCCAAGGTCACCGGCGCCTCCCCGATGCGGATCATCTTCAAGGAGATCCTGCCCAACCTGTGGACCCCGATCCTGGTCCAGTCGACCCTGGCCCTGCCGGCGTTCGTCACCGCCGAGGCCGGTCTCTCCTACCTCGGCGTGGGCGTCTCCGAGCCGGTCCCGGACTGGGGCCGCATGATCGCCGACGCCGCCAACTACCTCCGGACCGACGTCACCTTCCTGCTCTTCCCGGGCCTCGCCATGGTGGTGTTCGTGCTGGCCTTCAACCTGCTCGGCGACTCCGTCCGGGACGCGTTCGACCCGAAGACCAACCGCTGACGGGCCCCAAAGACTCCGGGGGACGGGAAAGCCAGGCCCCGGGCACACCCACGAAGATTTCCGCACAACTACACCCAGGCAGGATGAAGATGAGCTCTCGCAAGACGCGGCTCGCGGCCGCCGTTCTCGTGGCCGGTGCCCTGGCCGTCACCACGGCGTGCTCCAGCGGCCACACCAACAGCGACGGCAGCAAGGGCGGCGCCGGCGCCTCCAAGGCCCCCGTCAAGGCCACCTCGATCTCCGTCGGCACCGCCGACGACTCGAAGGGCCCCGCGGCTCCGGAGGAGGGCGCGAAGAAGGGCGGCACGGTCAACATGATCGACCGCGACGACTTCTCGCACCTGGACCCGGCCCAGATCTACATGAACTACAACAGCGAGGTCTCGCTGCTGTTCACCCGTCAGCTGACGGGCTACAAGACCGCCGCGGACGGCACGCAGAAGCTCGTCGGCGACCTCGCCACCGACACCGGCACCACCACCGACGGCGGCAAGACCTGGAAGTTCACGCTGAAGGACGGCGTGAAGTGGCAGGACGGCACCCCGATCACCTCGGCCGACGTCAAGTACTCGATCGAGCGCACCTACGCCTCGTTCATCAAGTCCGGCCCGACCTACATCCAGGGCTGGATCTCGGGCAGCGACTACCGCAGCGCCTACGAGGGCCCCTACGGCGGCAAGCAGCTGGACGCGGTGCAGACCCCGGACGACAAGACCGTGGTCATCACCTTCCAGGACATCCACCCGGACGCCAACTTCACCCTGGCGATGACCGGTTACGGCATCGTGCCGCAGGCCCACGACACCAAGGAGGAGTACGACAAGAAGCCGTTCTCCTCGGGCCCGTACCAGATCACCGAGCACGTCACCGACCGCTCGCTGGACCTGGAGCGCAACCCCAACTGGGACCCGGCCACCGACCCGATCCGGAACGCCTACCCGGACAAGTGGCACATGACCTTCGGTGTCCAGCAGCAGCAGTCCACCGAGCGCTTCATGGCGGACAACGGCGACGACAAGACCGCGTTCACCTTCCACAACACGGTCTACCCGTCCTTCGTGGACCAGGTGAAGGCGGACGAGAAGCTCAAGTCCCGCACGCTCGAGGGCCTGACCCCGTACGTGGACTACTACTACATCAACAACAGCCGCATCAAGGACCAGAAGGTCCGCGAGGCGCTGGTCCGGGCGTTCCCGCACCAGCAGACCCGCCAGCTGTCCGGCGGCACCTCCTACGGCGACTACGCCACCTCGTACACCAGCCCGACCGTCCTCGGCTACGAGTCCTACGACCCGTACGGCATCATCGCCAAGCCGCAGGGTGACCCGGAGGCGGCCAAGAAGCTGCTGACCGACGCGAACGCGGTGGGCACCACCATCGTCTACGCGTACAACAACACCCCGCTGCAGCAGAAGATCACCGAGGCGATCCGCGACGCGCTGGAGAAGGCCGGCTTCAAGTTCGTCCCGAAGCCGCTGGACCCGAAGACCTACTACGACGCCATCGGCAAGGTCGACAACGAGTTCGACATGTACTGGGGCGGCTGGGGCGCCGACTGGCCGACCGGTTACACCTCGCTGCAGCCGGTCTGGGACGGCCGCGCCATCGCCGACGGCGCCTCCAACTACGCGCACGTGGACGACCCGGCGATCAACTCCGCGATCGACGCCGCCGCCAAGATCGCCGACCCGGTCGCGCAGGGCAAGGCGTGGGCCGCGATCGACAAGCAGCTGCAGGACAAGGCGTACTCGGTGCCGGACGTCTACCAGCGCTCGCTGAGCCTCTACGGCTCGGGCCTGGGCGGCGTCAAGTTCGACTCGCTGGCCGGTCTGCAGTCCCCGCTCAACATCTACGTCAAGTAGTAGTCGTCACCGAGCAGTAGCTCACGGCGGGGCACCGGCACGATCTGCCGGTGTCCCGCCCCGATCAGGAGAGCCCCGTCCGATGCTCCGATTCCTCGTCCGCCGAACCCTCGGCGCTCTGGTCATCCTGTTGATCGTGTCGCTGGTCACGTACGCACTGTTCTTCGCGATCCCGGCGGATCCGGCGCGGCTCTACTGCGGCAAGGTCTGCTCGCCCGAGAACCTCGCCCTGATCAGGCACGACATGGGCTTCGACCACTCCTGGCCGGTCCAGTACTGGAACTGGCTGAGCACCATCTTCACCGGTGGCACCTTCAACGGCGTGCACTGCGGCGCCCCGTGCTTCGGCTACTCCTTCGACAAGAAGGAGCTGGTCGGCGGCATCCTCGCGGACCGCTTCCCGACCACCCTGTCGCTGACCGTCGGCTCCGCCGTCATCTTCCTGATCTTCGGCATCGGCACCGGCATGCTGGCCGCCCACAAGCAGGGCAAGGCCGCCGACAAGATCGCCAGCTCCTTCTCGCTGCTGGCCTCCTCGCTGCAGATCTACGTGGCCGGCCCGCTGGCCCTGTGGGCGCTGTGCTACAGCACCGACCTGCTCCAGCTGCCGACCTACGTGCCCTTCACCGAGGACCCGGTCGGCTGGGCGAGCGGCCTGCTGGTGCCGTGGATCGTGCTGTCGCTGATCTGGACCGCGAACTACACCCGCATGACCCGCTCCTCGATGGTCGAGCAGCTGTCCGAGGACTACGTGCGGACCGCCCGGGCCAAGGGCATGTCCGGCTCCTCGGTCTTCATGCGCTACGCCTGGCGCGGCGCGATGGGCACCATCGTCACCGTCTTCGGCATCGACCTGGGCGTGCTGCTCGGCGGCGCCATCATCACCGAGACGACGTTCGGCCTGCACGGCCTGGGCGAGCTGGCGATCCACTCCTTCCGCGACTCCGACCTGTCGCTGCTGGTGGGCGTGACCGTGGTGGCCGCCACCCTGATCGTCTTCTTCAACATCATCGTCGACGCCGCCTACGCCCTGATCGACCCGCGCATCCGCCTGGCCTGACGGCCACACCCCGGCCGCCGAGCAGCAGTCCCGACCTCACGTACCGCACCGAGGAGCCCAGTCCATGACCACCCAGGCCAAGCCCGAGGAGGTGTCCGCCGGCAGCGGCGGCACGCCGTTCCTCTCAGTCCGCGACCTCTCGGTCCGCTTCAGCACCGAGGACGGCGTGGTCCGGGCCGTGGACAACCTCTCCTTCGACGTCGCCCCGGGCTCCACGCTCGGCATCGTCGGCGAGTCCGGTTCCGGCAAGTCGGTGACCAACCTGGCCGTGCTGGGCCTGCACAACCCGGACCGCACCGAGATCACCGGCTCGATCAAGCTGGACGGCCGGGAGCTGGTCGGCGCGTCCAACCGGGAGCTGGAGAAGCTCCGCGGCCAGAAGATGTCGATGATCTTCCAGGACCCGCTGACCGCGCTGTCGCCGTTCCACACCATCGGCAAGCAGATCGGCGAGACCTTCCGCAAGCACACCGGCGCCTCCAAGAAGGAGTCCCGGGACCGGGCGATCGAGATGCTGACCAAGGTCGGCATCCCGCAGCCCACCAGCCGGGTCGACGACTACCCGCACCAGTTCTCCGGCGGCATGCGCCAGCGCGCGATGATCGCGATGTCGCTGGTCTGCGACCCCAAGCTGGTCATCGCGGACGAGCCGACCACCGCGCTGGACGTCACCGTGCAGGCCCAGATCCTCGACCTGCTCAAGGACCTCCAGCAGGAGATGGGCACCGCGATCATCCTGATCACCCACGACCTGGGCGTGGTCGCCCGGACCGCGCAGGACATCATGGTGATGTACGCGGGCCGGGCCGTGGAGCGCGGCACCGTCCGCGAGGTGCTGAAGGCCCCCCAGCACCCGTACACCTGGGGCCTGCTGTCCTCGATGCCGAGCCTGAGCGGCGACGTGGACGTGCCGCTGCGGCCGGTCCGCGGCACCCCGCCGAGCCTGATCAACCTGCCGTCCGGCTGCCCGTTCAACCCGCGCTGCGACTTCCGCGAGCAGGTGATCGGCGGTGGCTGCA
Source organism: Kitasatospora sp. NPDC057198 (assembly GCF_042670125.1). Taxonomy (NCBI): domain Bacteria; kingdom Bacillati; phylum Actinomycetota; class Actinomycetes; order Kitasatosporales; family Streptomycetaceae; genus Kitasatospora; species Kitasatospora sp. NPDC057198. Next base: position 7,366 of record NZ_JBHUWH010000100.1, read on the forward strand.
CCACCGAGCGCCCGCCGCTCTCCCCCGCCACCGGGCACGCCGCCGCCTGCCACCTGGCGCCGGCGCAGCGGCAGGACATCTTCATCGACCAGATCAAGCCGCGGCTCGGCTGAGAGGTACACCATGAGCAACGAGACGACCCTCAAGCCGACCCCCCGGTCCGCCGCCTCCGGTGACCCGCTGCTGTCGATCACGGGCCTGAAGAAGCACTTCCCGGTGACGGACGGCTTCCTGTTCAAGCGCCAGGTCGGCGCGGTGCACGCGGTGGACGGCGTGGACCTGGAGGTGTTCCCGAGCGAGTCGGTGGGCCTGGTCGGCGAGTCCGGCTGCGGCAAGTCGACCACCGGCCGCCTGGTGACCCGGCTGCTGGAGCCGACCGCCGGCGAGATCCGCTACGCCGGGCAGGACATCACGCACGCCAACCGCAAGGAGCTCGCGCCGATCCGGTCCGAGATCCAGATGATCTTCCAGGACCCGTACTCCTCGCTGAACCCGCGGCACACCGTCGGCTCGATCATCGGCGCGCCGATGGAGATCAACGGCATCAACCCGAAGGGCGGCGTCCAGCGCCGGGTGCAGGAGCTGCTGGAGACGGTCGGCCTGAACCCGGAGCACTACAACCGCTTCCCGCACGAGTTCTCCGGCGGCCAGCGCCAGCGCATCGGCGTGGCCCGGGCGCTGTCGCTGAACCCGAAGCTGATCGTCGCGGACGAGCCGGTCTCGGCGCTGGACGTGTCGATCCAGGCGCAGGTGGTCAACCTGCTCCAGGAGCTGCAGCGCGAGCTGGACATCGCCTTCCTGTTCATCGCCCACGACCTGTCGGTGGTGCGGCACTTCTCGCAGCGCGTCGCGGTGATGTACCTCGGCAAGATCGTCGAGATCGCCGACCGCCAGTCGCTGTACGAGTCGCCCCGGCACCCGTACACCCACGCCCTGCTGTCGGCCGTCCCGGAGGCCGACCCGGACGACGACCGCGAGCGGATCCGGCTGACCGGTGACGTCCCCTCCCCGCTCAACCCGCCGTCCGGCTGCCGCTTCCGCACCCGCTGCTGGAAGGCGCAGGACAAGTGCGCCACCGAGGAGCCGCCGCTGCTCCAGCTGTCCGGCAACGCGGCGGGCCACCTGACTGCCTGTCACTTCCCTGAAGGGGACAGCACCACTGCCGTCCCCGCCCAGCGCGCCGAGGACTGAGCCCCCGGCAGCACCGCGGAGGGCCCCGCCGATCCGTTCGGCGGGGCCCTTCCGCGTCCGCGGCGGCGGGTCAGATCAGGTTCTCCCGCTCCGCCGCGAAGTGGCAGGCCGAGTCGTGCCGGGCCCGCCCCTCCAGCCAGTCCCGCACGGTCAGCGCCGGGTCCTCCCGCGCGCACTTCTCCTGGGCCTTCCAGCACCGGGTGCGGAAGCGGCACCCGGAGGGCGGGTTGGCCGGCGAGGGCACGTCGCCGACCAGCACGATCCGGTCCCGGTGCTCGCGCGCGGCCGGGTCCGGCACCGGCACCGCGGACAGCAGCGCCTGGGTGTACGGGTGGGTGGCGTGGTCGTAGATCTCCAGGTCGCTGCCGATCTCGACCATCCGCCCGAGGTACATCACGCCGACCCGGTCGGAGATGTGCCGGACGATCGAGAGGTCGTGGGCGATGAACATGTACGACAGGTTGAACTCGCCCTGCAGCTGCTCCAGCAGGTTGATCACCTGGGCCTGCACCGACACGTCGAGCGCGGAGACCGGCTCGTCGCAGATGATCACCTCCGGCTTGAGGGCCAGGCCGCGGGCGATGCCGATGCGCTGGCGCTGGCCGCCGGAGAACTGGTGCGGGTACCGGTTGATGTACTCGGGGTTCAGCCCGACCACGTCCAGCAGGTCCTGCACGGCCTTGCGCCGGTCGCCCTTGGGCGCCACCTCGGGGTGGATCTCGAAGGGTTCGCCGATGATGTCGCCGACCGTCATCCGCGGGTTCAGCGAGGTGTACGGGTCCTGGAAGACCATCTGGATGTTGCGGCGCACCGCCTTCAGCGCGGCGCCGGACAGGTGCGAGATCTCCTCGCCCTTGTACTTCACCGATCCGGAGGTGGCGGGCTCCAGGTTCATCAGCACCTTGGCGAGGGTGGACTTGCCGCAGCCGGACTCGCCGACGATGCCGAGCGTCTCGCCCTGCATCAGGTCGAAGGAGACGCCGTCGACGGCCTTGACCGCGCCGACCTGCTTCTTGAACAGGACGCCCTTGGTCAGCGGGAAGTGCTTGCGCAGGTCGCGCACCTCCAGGATGGGTTCGCCGCGCGGCACGTCCTGGGCGAACGCGACCTCCTCGGGGGTGGTCGCCCCGAGCGGGGTGGCTCCGTTAGCCGTCACGGAGGGTCTCCTTCCAGAAGAAGCACGCGCTGCGCCGTCCGGCCAGCGGCGTCCCGTCGTCCGCGGCCACCTGCTCCAGCGGCGGCACCTTCTGCCGGCAGACGTCCTGCGCCCGCGGGCAGCGCGGGTTGAACGCGCAGCCGGGCGGGATCCGCAGCAGGTTGGGCGGCAGGCCCTTGATCGCGAAGAGCTCCTGGCCCTTCTGGTCGAGCCGCGGGATGGAGTCCAGCAGCCCTCGGGTGTACGGGTGGGCGGGCCGGGCGTACAGGTCGTGGACGGGGGCGGTCTCGACGATCCGGCCCGCGTACATGACGGCGATCTTGTCGGCGACGTCGGCGACCACGCCGAGGTCGTGGGTGATCAGGATCAGGCCCATGTGGTACTCGGCCTGGAGTTCGGCGAGCAGGTCCATCACCTGGGCCTGGACGGTGACGTCCAGCGCGGTGGTGGGCTCGTCGGCGATGATCAGGTCCGGCTCCAGGGCCAGCGCCATCGCGATCATGATGCGCTGGCGCATGCCGCCGGAGAACTGGTGCGGGTAGTCGTTGACCCGCTCCTTGGCGGCGGGGATCCGGACCCGGTCCATCAGCTCGATGGCCTTGGCCTTCGCCTCCTTGCGGCCGGCGCCGCGGTGCTTGCGGAACATCTCGCCGAGCTGGTGGCCGACGGTGAGCACCGGGTTGAGCGAGGACAGCGCGTCCTGGAAGATCATCGCGATCTTCTGCCCGCGGATCTTGCGCCGCTCGTCCTTGGACATCTTCAGCATGTCCCGGCCGCGGAACAGGATCTCCCCCTGGGGGATGCTGGCCGGCGGCATGTCCAGGATGCCCATGATGGCCTGCGCGGTGACGGACTTGCCGGAGCCCGACTCGCCGAGCACGGCCAGCGTCTCGCCCGCGCTGACGGTGTAGTTGACGCCGTTGACGGCCTTGGCGACGCCCTCCCGGGTCTTGAACTCGACGTGCAGGTCCTTCACGTCCAGCAGCGGCCCGGTGAAGGGTTCCTCGCGGGCCGTGCGGGCCTGGTCGGCGGCGGTGGTCATGTGCCTTTCCCCTCGCTCAGCGCAGCTTCGGATCGAGGGCGTCGCGCACCGCGTCGCCCAGCATGATGAAGGCCAGCACGGTGACGGAGAGCGCGGCGGCCGGGAAGAACAGGGCGAACGGGGCCTGCCGGATCACCTTCTGCGCGGAGGAGATGTCCACGCCCCAGGAGATGGTCGGGTCCTGGAGGCCGATGCCGAGGAAGCTCAGCGTGGCCTCGGCGGTGATGTAGCCGCCGAGCGCGATGGTCGCGACCACGATCACCGGGGCCACCGCGTTGGGCAGGATGTGCCGGAACATCAGCCGCCCGGTGCCGGCGCCGAGCGCCCGCCCGGCGACCACGTAGTCGGACTGCTTGACGGTGATCACCGAGCCGCGCATCACGCGGGCCAGCTGCGTCCAGCCGAGGAAGGCCAGCGCGATCACCACCGACCACACGGTGCGGACCGAGAAGGCGTTCAGCAGCACCAGGGCGCCGAGCAGCAGCGGGATGCCGAAGAAGATGTCGATGATCCGGGAGATCACCGAGTCGGTCCAGCCGCCGAAGTACCCGGAGACCATCCCGGCCAGGCCGCCCAGGACGGTGACCGCCAGGGTGACGCAGATGCCGACCGTGATCGAGGCCCGCGCGCCGTACAGCACCCGGGCGTAGATGGAGCGACCCTGCCCGTCGTAGCCGAACCAGCCCGCCCCGAAGAAGTCGGTGTAGTCGGGCCTGCGCAGGTAGTCCTGGGTCAGGTCGGAGGCCCGCGGGTCGGCGTTGGTGAACAGGCCGGGCCAGATCGCGATCACGATCAGCAGCAGGATCAGCAGCGCCGAGATGATGAAGGTGGGCCGCTTGCGCAGGTCCCGCCAGGCGTCGCCCCACAGGCTGCGGGCCTGCTCCCGCTTGGCCGGGTCGGGCTCGATCAGGGTCTCCTGCTCCACCGCCAGCCCCTGCTGTCCGACGTAGTCCAGGTGGTCGCTGTCGGTCGGCTGGATGTTGCGCAGCGGGTCGTTGTGGTCGGGGATGTCCTCGTTGCGCTCAGGCATAGCGGATCCTCGGGTCCAGGACGGCGTACAGCAGGTCGACGACCAGGCTGGCGACCAGGTACACCAGCACCAGCACGGTGACGATGCCGACGACCGTCGGGCCTTCCTTCTGGTTGATCGCCTTGTAGAGGACGTTGCCGACGCCGGCGATGTTGAAGATGCCCTCGGTGACGATCGCGCCGCCCATCAGCGCGCCCAGGTCGGTGCCCAGGAAGGTCACCACCGGGATCAGCGAGTTGCGCAGCAGGTGCCGCCCGATGATGGTGTGCCGGGGCAGGCCCTTGGCGACCGCGGTGCGCATGTAGTCGGCGCGCAGGTTCTCGCCGATCGAGGTGCGGGTGAGCCGGGCGACGTAGGCCAGCGACAGGGACGCCAGCACCAGGCCCGGCAGGATCAACTGGGTGATGTCCTCGGAGTCCTGGACGGTGGCGGTCACCCAGCCCAGGTTGATCGCGAAGATCGTCTGCGCGATGTAGCCGAGCACGAACACCGGGATCGAGATGACGATCAGGGTCAGCACCAGCACCAGGGTGTCGGCGATGCTGCCGCGGTACAGGCCGGCGATCAGGCCGAGCGGCAGGCCGATCACGATCTCGAAGAAGAAGGCGACCAGGGCCAGCCGGATGGTCACCGGGAAGGCGTCCGCCATGATCTCGGAGACCGGGCGGCCGGTGAAGCTGGTGCCGAAGTCCAGGTGGAAGATGTTGTTCATGTAGTGCAGGTACTGCTTCCACAGCGGCTGGTCGAGGTAGTACTGGTGCCGCAGGCTGGCCACCTGCGCCGGATCGGCGGCCTTGTCGCCGAACATCGCGGCGATCGGGTCGCCCGGCAGGCTGTACACCATCAGGAAGATCAGCAGCGTGGCCCCGAAGAACACCGGGATCATCTGGAGCACGCGGCGTAGCACGTAGTGGCCCATGGGAGCCCTCCCTCCGAAGGGGTGACGTAGTACCGGAGCCCCGCCCTCCGTGCGGGGAGGACGGGGCCGGCGCCGGGCACGGTCAGCCCTTGACCTCGACCTGGGTCCAGGCCGGGTTGCCGAAGGAGTCGAACGTGACGTTCTGGACGTTCGTGGAGTAGCCGGAGTTGGTCCGGTAGTACCAGAGCGGGATGGCCGGCATGTCGAGCGCCAGCTGCTCCTCGGCCTTCTGGTAGCCGGTCGCGGTGTCCTGGATCGAGGCGGCCTGGTCGGCCTCGTTGGCGAGCTTGTCGAACTCCGGGCTGGAGTAGCCGGTGTCGTTCGAGGCCGCGCCGGTGCGGTAGACGTCCGCGAGGAAGTTGGCGTTCAGCGGGTAGTCCTGCACCCAGCCGGTGCGGAACAGGCCGTTGATCTGGTGGCCGGTGATCGCCGCGCGGGCGGTCTTGAAGTCGGTCTTCGGGTCGCCGCTGCAGTTCACCCCGGTGGCCTGCCGGATCGAGTTGCAGACCGCGTCCACCCACTCCTTGTGGCCGCCGTCCGCGTTGTACGTGACCTTGATCGCGTTGCCGGGGACGCCGCCGCCCTCCTGGATCAGCTGCTTCGCCTTGTCCGGGTTGTACGTGCAGTAGTCCCCGCAGGTGCCGGACTTGTAGCCCTCGACGCCCTCGGCGACCCAGGCGGTGGCGGACTTGCGCGAGCCCTGCAGCACCGTCTTGGTGATGGTGTCGCGGTCGATCGCCATCGACAGGCCCTGCCGGACCTTGGCCTTGTCGGCGCCCTGCCACTCGGGCTGGTAGAGGGTGAAGCCGATGTTCTGGATCGCGCCCTGCGGGGCGTCGATCGCCCGGTCGCCCAGGTCGTTCTTGTAGTTCGCCAGCGCCGACGGCGGCACCTGGTCCATCACGTCCAGGTTGTTCGACTGCAGGTCCGCGTAGGCGGCCTCGGAGGTGGTGTACATCTTGAAGACGACGCCGCCGTTCTTCGGCTTGTCCACGCCCTGGTAGTTGGCGAAGGTCTTGGTGACCACCTGCGAGTTGTGGTCCCAACTGACGAACTCGTACGGCCCGTTGCCCACCGGCTTCTGCCCGTAGCCCGCCGGGTCCTTGAAGAACCCCTCCGGGAGCGGTGAGAAGGCCACGTACCCCAGCTTGTACGGGAAGTACGAGACCTTGTTGTAGAGCTTGATCGTGAAGTGGGTGTCGTCCTGCACGGTCAGGCCGGACATCTTGTCGGTGGTCGGCGAGCCGCTCTCCGGGTGGACGTCCTTGTAGCCCTCGATGTCGCCGAACCAGGAGCTGTTGATCTGGTTGTTGCCGACGTTGGCCGCCCAGTTCCAGGCGTTCACGAAGCTCTGCGCGTTGACCGGCGTGCCGTCGTGGAACGTCCACCCCGACTTCAGCGTCACGTTGTAGGTCTGCGAGTCGCTGGTGTCGATCGATTCGGCGACCTGCATCCGCAGCTTGCCGTTGGAGGGGTCGTAGTCGGCCAGGCCCTTGAAGAGGTTCTGCACGATGCGTCCACCGCCGACCTCGTTGGCGTTGGCCGGCTGCAGCGGGTTCTGCGGCTCGCTGCTCTGGTAGGTGAAGGTCTTGCTGGTGTCCGACGATCCGCCACCGGAGCCGCCACCGCTGCTGCCGCAACCCGTGGCCACCAGGGCCACGGACGTCGCACTGACAACAGCCCAGCGCACGCGGGTGCCTGCAGGCATGGAGCTTCCTCCTCAGGGGTGTATGAGACGCATCTCACCTCATGAGAAGGGCCGGGCAGTCGCGGCGCGACCGCAGTAGGGCCGAACGGGGAAGGGGCACCGGGAGTGTCCTCCCGGTGCCCCTCGGGCCGGTCCGTGCGGGCGTCACGCCGCCGCGGGCTCCCGCTCCGCCGCGAAGTGGCAGGCCGACTCGTGCCGGGCGCCGCCGGCGAGCAGCTCGGGGACGGCCAGCAGCGGGAGCTCGGTGGAGCAGCGCTCCTCGGCCTTCCAGCAGCGGGTGCGGAAGCGGCACCCGGAGGGCGGGTTGGCCGGGGACGGGATGTCGCCGGAGAGGATGATCCGGTCCCGGTGCTCGCGGGCGGCCGGGTCGGGCACCGGCACCGCGGACAGCAGCGCCTGGGTGTAGGGGTGGGTGGCGTGGTCGTAGATCTCCAGGTCGGTGCCGATCTCGACCATCTTGCCGAGGTACATCACGCCGACCCGGTCGGAGATGTGCCGGACGATCGAGAGGTCGTGGGCGATGAACATGTAGGAGAGCTCGAAGTCCTGCTGCAGCTGCTCCAGCAGGTTGATCACCTGGGCCTGCACCGACACGTCGAGCGCGGAGACCGGCTCGTCGCAGATGATGACCTCCGGCTTGAGGGCCAAGCCGCGGGCGATGCCGATGCGCTGGCGCTGGCCGCCGGAGAACTGGTGCGGGTACCGGTTGATGTACTCGGGGTTGAGGCCGACCACGTCCAGCAGGTCCTGCACGGCCTTGCGCCGGTCGCCCTTGGGCGCCACCTCGGGGTGGATCTCGAAGGTCTCCCCGATGATGTCGCCGACCGTCATCCGCGGGTTCAGCGAGGTGTACGGGTCCTGGAAGACCATCTGGATGTTGCGGCGGACGGCCTTGAGGGCCGCGCCGGACAGCCGGGAGATGTCCTCGCCCTTGTAGAGGACCTGGCCCGCGGTCGCCCGCTCCAGGTTCATCAGGACCTTGGCGAGGGTGGACTTGCCGCAGCCGGACTCGCCGACGATGCCGAGCGTCTCGCCCTTGTGGAGGGTGAAGGAGATGCCGTCGACGGCCTTGACCGCGCCGACCTGCTTCTTGAACAGGATGCCCTGGGACAGCGGGTAGTGCTTGACCAGGTCGCGGACCTCCAGGATGGGCTCAGCCATGGAGGGTCTCCTTCCAGAAGTGGCAGGCGCTCTTGCGCCCGGCGAGCTCCGCGCCGTCCCGGTCGGTGACCTGGTGCAGGACGGGGCTCTCGGTGCGGCACAGGTCGGTGGCGGCGTCGCAGCGCGGGTTGAACGCGCAGCCGGCCGGGACCTTGTAGAGGTTGGGCGGCAGGCCCTTGATCGCGTACAGCTCCTCGCCCTTCTGGTCCAGTCGCGGGATCGACCGGAGCAGGCCCTCGGTGTAGGGGTGGGCGGGGTTGGCGTACAGGTCGTGGACGGGGGCGGTCTCGACGATCCGGCCCGCGTACATGACGGCGATCTTGTCGGCGACGTCGGCGACCACGCCGAGGTCGTGGGTGATCAGGATCAGGCCCATGTGGTACTCGGCCTGGAGCTCGGCCAGCAGGTCCATCACCTGGGCCTGGACGGTGACGTCCAGCGCGGTGGTGGGCTCGTCCGCGATGATCAGGTCCGGCTCCAGGGCCAGCGCCATCGCGATCATGATGCGCTGGCGCATGCCGCCGGAGAACTGGTGCGGGAAGTCGCCGACCCGCTGGGCGGCGGCGGGGATCCGGACCCGGTCCATCAGCTCGATGGCCTTGGCCTTCGCCTCCTTCTTGGAGGCGCCCTCGTGCACGCGGAACATCTCGCCGAGCTGGTAGCCGACGGAGAGCACCGGGTTGAGCGAGGACAGCGCGTCCTGGAAGATCATCGCGATCTTCCGGCCGCGGATCCTCCGGCGCTCCTCGCCCGACATCTTCAGCATGTCCTGGCCGCGGAACAGGATCTCCCCGGAGGTGATCCGGCCGGGCGGCATGTCGAGGATGCCCATGATGGTCTGCGCGGTGACGGACTTGCCGGAGCCGGACTCGCCGAGCACGGCCAGCGTCTCACCGGCGGCGACCGAGTAGTTGACGCCGTTGACGGCCTTGGCGACGCCGTCCCGGGTCTTGAACTCGACGTGCAGGTCGCGGACTTCGAGCAGCGGGGTGCCGGGGACCGGGCGGTCCTTCGCGGCGGTGGTCTTCTCAAGTGCGGTGGTCATGGTGCGGGCCGCCTCTCTCAACGCAGCTTCGGGTCGAGGGCGTCGCGGACCGCGTCGCCGAGCATGATGAACGCCAGCACGGTGACGGAGAGCATGCCGGCCGGGAAGAACAGCACGAACGGCGCCTGGCGGATCACCTTCTGGGCCGAGTTGATGTCGATGCCCCAGGAGATGGTCGGGTCCTGCAGACCGATGCCGAGGAAGCTCAGCGTGGCCTCGGTGGCGATGTAGCCGCCGAGCGCGATGGTCGCGACCACGATCACCGGGGCGATCGCGTTCGGCAGGATGTGCTTGAACATGATCCGTCCGGTGCCGGCGCCGAGCGCCTTGGCCGCGGTCACGTAGTCGGACTGCTTGACGGTGATCACCGAGCCGCGCATCACGCGGGTCATCTGCGTCCAGCCGAGGACGACCAGGGCGAAGACCACCGACCAGACCGTGCGGACCTGGAAGGCGTTCAGGATGACCAGCGCGCCCAGCAGCAGCGGGATGCCGAACACCATGTCGGTGAAGCGGGAGACGATCGTGTCGACCCAGCCGCCGTAGTAGCCGGCGACCATGCCCAGCAGGCCGCCGAGGACGGTGACGCCGGCGGTGACGCAGATGCCGACGACCACCGAGGCGCGGGCGCCGTAGATCATCCGGGCGTAGATGGAGCGGCCCTGGCCGTCGTAGCCGAACCAGTCGCCCTGGAAGAAGTGCAGGTAGTTCGGCTTGGTCAGGTAGTGGGTGCGCAGGTCGCCGGCCCGCGGGTCCACCGAGGTGAACAGGCTCGGGGCGATCGCGAACAGCACCAGCAGGACGATCAGCACCGCGGAGATGATGAAGACCGGGCGCTTGCGCAGGTCGTGCCAGGCGTCCAGGCCGAGGCTGCGGGGCTTCTCGGCCTTCGCCTCGGGAGCGACGACCCGCTCGGCGGGGGTCTCGCCGTCCCCGGCGGGGGCGTTCTTCTCGATCAGGTCAGGCATACCGGATCCTCGGGTCCAGGACCGCGTAGAGCAGGTCGACGAGCAGGCTGGCGAAGAGGAAGACCAGCACCAGCACCACGACGAAGCCGGAGACGGTCGCACCCTCGCTGCGGCCGATGGCGTGGTACAGCGCGTTACCGACGCCCTGGACGTTGAAGATGCCCTCGGTGACGATCGCGCCGCCCATCAGGGCGCCCAGGTCGGTGCCCAGGAAGGTGACCACCGGGATCATCGAGTTGCGCAGCAGGTGGGTGCCGATCACCTTGCGCCTGGGCAGGCCCTTGGCGACGGCGGTGCGCATGTAGTCGGCCTTCAGGTTCTCCGCGATGGAGGTCCGGGTCAGGCGGGCGACGTACGCGAGCGAGATCGAGCCGAGCACGACGGCGGGCAGGATCAGCTGGTCCAGGGTCATGTGCTGCGCCTGCACCGTCGGCTTGACCCAGCCGAGCTGGATCGCGAAGACGTTCTGGAAGATGAAACCGAGCACCGGGACGGGGATCGAGATCAGCAGCAGGGTCAGGACCAGGGTCGACTTGTCGAACGCCTTGCCGCGGCGCAGGCCGGCGAACAGGCCGATCGCGACGCCGACGATCAGCTCGAAGGCGAAGGCGAGCAGCGCGAGCTGGATGGTGACCGGGAACGCCTCGCCGATCACGTCGGTGACCTTGCGACCGCCCATGGTCGTGCCGAAGTCACCGGTGAACAGGTCCCCCATGTAGTTGAGGTACTGCTGCCACTTGGAGACGTCGAGTCCCATCTGGTGCTTGAACGCGGCGAGCTGGGCCGGGTCGGCGGCCTTGTCGCCCCACATCGCGGCCGCGGGGTCACCGGGCAGCATGCGGGTCATGAAGAAGATGATCGTGACCGTGCCCAGGAACACCGGGATCATCTGGAGCAGTCGCCTCGCGACGTAGCGCCCCATCGTGCCTCCAATTGACTGCTCTGACGTGCCGTCAGTCCCGGTGTCAGAGTTCTGGACGTGACAACGGCCGGTGCCGGGCCGCCCGGTGGGGCGGTGCACGGCACCGGCCGTGTCTGTTCGAGCCGTACGGTGCCGGCCCGGTTACTTCTGCTTGACCTCGACCTGGGTGAAGACCGGGTCACCGAACGAGTCGTACTTCACGTTCTGCACGTTGTTCGAGTAACCGGCGGTGGTCTTGTAGTACCAGAGCGGGATGGCCGGCATGTCCTTGGCCAGCTGGGCCTCGGCCTGCTGGTACAGCTCGGCGGTCTTCTCCACCGAGGTGGCCTTGTCCGCCTCGGCGGCCAGCTTGTCGAACTCCGGGCTGGAGTAGCCCGCGTCGTTGGCCGCGGCGCCGGTGCCGAACACGTCGCGCAGGTAGTTGGCGTTCAGCGGGTAGTCCTGCACCCAGCCGGTGCGCATCAGACCGTCGACCTTCTTGTTCTTGATCAGGTCGCGCGAGGACTTGAAGTCCGGCTTCGGGTCGCCGACGCACTCGACGCCGGTGGCCTGGCGGATGGAGTTGCAGACCGCGTCCACCCACTCCTTGTGGCCGCCGTCGGCGTTGTACAGCACGGTGATCTTGTTGCCGGGGACGCCGCCGCCCTCGGTGATCAGCTGCTTGGCCTTCGCCGGGTCGTACTTGCAGGCGTCGCCGCAGGTGTTGTCCTTGTAGCCCATGGCACCCGGGGCGACCCAGGAGTTGGCGGGCTGGCGGGAGCCGTTGAGCACCGTCTTGGTGATGGTGTCGCGGTCGATCGCCATGGACAGGCCCTGGCGGACCTTGGCCAGGTTCTCCGGCTTCCAGTCGTCCGCGTACAGCGAGAAGGAGATCGACTGGATGGCGCCCTGGGCCTGGTCGACGGCGCGGTCGCCCAGGTCGGACTTGTAGGAGGCCAGGTCGCTCGGGTCGACCTGGTCCAGCACGTCCAGGTTGTCGGAGACCAGGTCCTTGTAGGCGCCCTCGGCCTGCGAGTAGTTCTTGAAGACGATGCCGCCGTTCTTCGGCTTGTCGACGCCCGCGTACTTGTCGTAGGCGGCGACGGTGACGGCCTTGTTGTGCTCCCACGAGACGAACTTGTAGGGGCCGTTGCCGATCGGCGCCTGGCCGTACTTCGCCGGGTCGGTGAAGAACACCTCGGGCAGCGGCGAGAAGGCGGTGTAGCCGAGCTTGTACTCGAAGTACGAGACCGGGCCGGTCAGCGCGATGGTGAAGTGGGTGTCGTCGACGACCTTCAGGCCGGACATGGTGGTGGCGGTCGGGTCGCCCTCGTCCGGGTGGACGTCGGAGTAGCCCTGGATGTCGGAGAACCAGTCGGAGTTGATCTGGTTGTTCTTGGTGTTGGCCGACCAGTTCCAGGCGTCCACGAAGGACTTGGCGGTCACCGGGGTGCCGTCGTGGAAGGTCCAGCCCGACTTCAGGGTGACGGTGTAGTTCTGCGCGTCGGTGGTCTCGATCTTGTCGGCCACCTGGTTGCGGAGCTCGCCGTTGCTGGGGTCGTAGTCCACCAGGCCCTTGAACAGGGTCTTGATGATGCGGCCGCCGCCGACCTCCATGGCGTTCGCCGGCTGGAGCGGGTTCTGCGGCTCGGTGCTCTGGTAGCTGAACGTGCCCTGGGCATTGGCCGCACCGTTGGAGCTGCCGCCGGAAGAGCTGCCGCCGTTGCTGCCGCAAGCGGTAGCGGCGAGGGCGACCGCGACGGCTGCGACAACCCACTTGGCCTGGCTGGCACCACGCATTGGGTGTCCTCCTGAAATCGTGTTGCAGATCACTCGCGGCCTGGCGCGCACCCCTGCGCAGGAGCCTCGACCCGAGCTCGACTGCACCCACTATCGGTCACTCGCGGATACGGAAATGACCATTCCGGATTTCAATTTGGTCACATGAACGGTGGATGAATCCCAGAAAACGGACATACAAGACATACGCAGACATGGGCGAAACGGACAGTTGTCACGGATGACGATCCGTGACGTCCGATTAACGAACGGCCCGCGTCCGTGCGACGG
>NZ_JBHUWH010000101.1:0-20478 GCF_042670125.1 Kitasatospora sp. NPDC057198
CGCGGGGGGGCGCCCCCACCACTGGGGGTCGATCAGCGGTGTTTCCACCACTGGTGGAGTTCGGCACGTTCGGTGGCCAGATGGTCGGCCAGGGCCTGGTCGAGCGCGGGCAGCGGACGGCCGAGCAGATGCGCGACATCGCGATACAGCTGGAGGGAGAGGGCGCTGTCCGCTGCCGTCAGGAGGACGGACAGCAGGGGCTCGTCCTCCTGGGCATGTTGGTCCACCAGATACAGCACCTCGGCCTTGTCCCGGAGGCCGAGTCGGGTGAGGCGCCGGTCGCCGCTCCGCCGCCGGAGGTCGTCCCAGGAGGTGCCGCGTCCTTCCCGGGCAGCCTTCTTCAGAGCGCCGTGCACTCCTCGGGCGATGTCGGCGAGCTCCGACGGATCAACTTGCCCCGGAGCGCGGGGCCGGGGCATCGGCCGCGGTGGGGCCTGCTCGATCCGGGCGGGCCGGGTGCGTGCCGCTCGTTCGGCTTCCAGCCGTGCGCGCTTCGCCTTCTCCTCCTCGACCCGCAGCACGAAACGCGTCCGGATGTCCGCGACGGTGGCCCGGTCGTCGTTGGAGGCGTCCTCGTCGGCGACCAACTCCACGGCTTGACGCAGTAGTACGCCTACCGGTCGGCCGGCGGTGAAGTCCTCGCGCAGCTGTGAGACGACCGTGGCCCGCCGCCGCGAGCGCTGTTCCTGCCAGCGGTGCCCCTTCGCCACCGCAGCACGCAGCTCCCGGCCGTCTTCCGTCTCGGGCAGCCCGGAGAGCAGGTGTTCTTCGGCAAGGCGCACCGCCGCCGCGACCTGGCCGGGATGTTCGAGATGCAGTGCGCTGTCGATTCGCTGGAGTGCCTGCAGCGTCTGGTCGGAATGCCGCGCGGCCGCCGCGGGGGCGACGGCAGTCCGGGGGAGGGGAACGGTGGCGTTCTTCGTGGGTACTGCAGCGGATTTCCGCTCGGAGAGGTGAGGTTGCGGAGCCGCGAGGGGGATGCCGACGTCGGGCGCGGAAAGGCCGTCGGTGGACAGCACCAGCCCCGCCAGCGGGAACCAACGGGTTCCGCTGCCCGCCTCCTGCACGCCTGTGGTTGTGGTCGGGGTACCGCTGTCGTTCTTGTCCAGGCGGATCCGGTGGACGCGGCCGCGCCGGTCGAGCACCTCGGGGCCGGCTTGCACGCCGGGCCCGAGGAAGAACTCCCAGACCTTCTCGTCGTCCCAACCGACTTCCCGCTGCTGGTCGAGGTGGACCAGCAGGATGCGGCCGTCCTCCAGACGCGCCCGCACCGCGGACCCGATCGGTTCCGGGAAGTCGAACTCGGCCACGACGCCCTGCGAGCGCAGCCAGGTGGCCAAGTCGGCTTTCACGAAAAGGTGGTTCGCGCTGTCCTTGCCGCGCGAAGCGCCCCCGCAGCGGTGTTCCGAGCCGCCGTCGGCATAGTGGGCGAAGTGGGAGATTCGGTCCCGGTACAGCTTCGTCGTCAACCGTCGACCACAGCCTCCGGGCAGGTGCGTGCCGCACCACCAGGTCTCGTCGGCGTGCTCCCGCCGGAAGGCATCCAGTTCGTCAGCGTCTTCCGGGCACACCACGGGTACGTCCGAGTCCGGGCTGCCGAGAACTGCCGTCTGGATGAGTCGTGTGTCCATTCTGCTCCAGTTGGTTGATATCGGTTGCTTGTCTCATTGTGCGCCCGGGTGCCGACAGGAAAGTCGGATGGCGTGGGGCGAGAGACGTTTTCCCGTGTCAAGTGCCCCGACCTCCACCCGCTTTGGGGCCGAGGCACCCACTTGTCGAGCGACTGCCGGGTCCGGGATCATCGAAGGCTGAAGGTCCGGCTGGGGGAGCAGGGGGATTCGAGAGATGGCCGAAGCACGCAAGGACGTGACCGCCAAGGTCGCCGATCTACTGTCGTCGCCGCTGTTGAACGGGGTGATCGGTGTCGTCGGTGTCGCCACGCCGCTGGTGGGCTGGCTCAGCGACTCGGTCAGCCTGCACGTCGTCCTGGCGGTGGAGACGGCGCTGCTGCTGTTCCTGGTGGCCAACCACCTCTGGATGCGCCGGGTTTACATCACCCTGCGCCGGGCCAACAACAAGGACATGTCCGATGCGCGGTATTTCGACCTCGTTCGCGGCCAGCTCGAACAGGAGCTGATCACCGACTTCGGTGAGATCGCGGACGGGCACCTTCAGGTGTACGCGGGAGAGGTGCCGCGGCTGTCGGTGCTGCTGTTCCAGGCGTTGATCGATTCCGGGTCGGAGCCGAAGCGGGTGCTGGCGGCGGACCTGACGACGAACCCGAGCCTGCTCAAGCAGCGCCGGGAGTACCTCGCGGTCAACCGGCGCCTGGTCGAGGCCGGCGGCACCATCCAGCGGCTGTTCATCGCCTTCGCCGCCGACCTGGCGCGGGAGGACTACGCCCGCTCCCTGCTGCAACTCGTCGACCACCACCGCTCCCTGGGCGTCACCTGCGGCATCGCGGTGCGCGACCGGCTGCGCGCGGACCAGGCGATCGACTTCGTGGTCGTCGCACGGGCCGCGGTGCTGGTCGAGGAGGACCAGGGCGACGCCGAGTACACCCGCGGCCGCTCCTCGGTGTACTTCAAGCAGATCGACCGCTGGACCGGGAGGTTCGAATCGATCTGGGGCCACGGCACCGACGCCGCCCCGTTCGTCCTGCAGACCTACGAGGCGGTGGCGCGGCCGATGCTGAACGCCGCGGAGTGGGACGAGCGCCGGGTCGCGGAAGCCGTCGACAAGCTCTGACCCCGCCCGTCGGACGGTGCTCGGGGCGGCGGCCGCTGCCTCGGAACGATGATCGCCGCCTCGGTACGATGGACGGCACGAGCCGAGCGGCCGGCGCCGGCGTGAGGGCGGAGAACAGCCCATGTCCCGACTTTCGATCACCAAGACCCACGGCTCCCGCAACGACATCTTCGTGATCGACGGCGCGCCCGACCGGCACTTCCCGGCCGCCGACCTCGAACGGGCCGTGACGAGGCTGTGCGACCGCAAGAGCGGTCTGGGCTCGGACGGCGTCTACTTCGTCGAGGACCACGGGGACGGCACCGCGCAGGCATGGTTCTTCAACCCGGACGGGTCTCCGGCCCTGCTGTGCGGCAACGGCATGCGCTGCGCGGGCAGGCTGCTGCTGGACCGCCACGGTGCGGAGTCCTGGACGGTCAACACCGGCCCCTACACCTTCACCGTCCGCGCCGCGCAGACCACACCGCACGGTGTGCGGCAGGTCGCCGTCGAACTGCCGCCGGCCGACTTCTCCCCGCAGGAGGCGATCGTCGCCGACGTCGCCTCCCCGTTCGTCGGACAGCTCCTGCCCGCCTACCACCCCGCGCTGCGGACGACCGCGGTGGCGATGCCGAACTCGCACCTGGTCAGCGTTGTGGACTCCTACGACCGGGCCGACCTGGTGGCCACCGGCAGCCGCGTCGCCGACCTGAGCTCGGCGTTCCCGATCGGGGCGAACGTCTCCTTCGTACAGCCCCTCGCCGACGGCGAGGTGTTCGTGCGCACCTTCGAGCGTGGCGCCGGGCTGACTCCTTCGTGCGGCTCGGGGAACTCCGCCTCCCGGGCGGTCCTCTCCCGCCTCGGCCTCGCCGAGCCCGGCCAGGCGGTGGTGGTCCGCAACGTCGGTGGTCCGGCCCGGGTGTGGCTGCAGGAGAAGGCCGGGCAGTGGCAGCCGGTCCTCGAAGGCAACGCCACCGTCGTCTACGAAGTCGAGCTGGATTCCTCCGCGCTGCTGGACGAAGCCCCGCTGGACCTCGTCCCCGGTCAGGCCGAACTCGCGGAAATCGCCGCGTTCGATCTGCTGTACAAGGACAATCTGAAGGCGTTGGAGGCCGCCGGGGTCGGCTCGTCCGAGATCTAGACGTTCGCCGACTCCGTTCCGGCCGGGCCGGGCCGGAGCGAGGGGGAGGGGAACCCGATGGACGTCCAAGGCTGCCTGCTGCTGATCGCGGGGGCGATCGTGCTGCGCCAGGCCGACCGCTGGTGGTTCAGCCCCGCGCGGGGGGCCCGGGAGCGGGCCGCCACCCGCCGGGGCCTGATGGAGATCCAGCGGGAGCGGGCCAACGACGCCACCCCGGTCCTGCTGATGGCCGGGCACTTGGCGGAGATCGCCGGCTGGTGGATGCTGGCCGGTGCGGCCGGGCCCACCGGGTGGGTGCTGTCCGCGCTGGCGGTGGCGGTGAAGGCGCGCCACCTCCAGGAGGTCAGCCACTTCGCCGTCCACGGGGTCCTAACCCGCACCCCGAGGCTGGGCACGGTCCTCGCCGAGGCGTGCGTCCACCTGCCGATGGGCCTGGGCCCGGTGGAGGACCGCCGCCGCCGGCACGTGCGTGAGCACCACCCCAACGCCACTGTGGCCGGGCGTGACCCGAATCTGGCGGACCTGGAGCGGGCAGGGCTGCGCCCGGGGGTGGGCCGGGCCCGCTACACCATGGGCATCGTCTTCCCGCTCACCCCGGCGGGGGCCGCCGCCACCTGCCGTTCGATCGTGGCGAACCTGGCGCCCCATGCGTACGGGTGGTGGCGGGCCGCTGCGTTCGTCGCGGCTCCGACCGCCGCCTTCCTGCTGGGCGGATGGCCGGGGGCGGTCTTCGGGTACGCGCTCCCGCGGCTGGTCCTGTACCCGCAGCTGGCATGGCTGTCCCTGATCGTGGAACACCGCTGGTTCGACGCCGCACCGTCCACCGGTGGGCCGGTCGCGGTGGAGGCCGGTCGGTGTCTGCGGCTGTACCCCGCCGGCCCGGTGGCGGCGTTGTTCGCACGCGCCACCTGGCTGCCCTACGGCGACCTGTTCCACTTCGCGCACTCGGCGCACCCGGCGGTCAGGTGGAACTACCTGCCCGCGTTGGAACGGGTGCTGGGCATGCCGGAGGCCACGCCGTCCGGGCTGCTGGCCGGTCGCGGGGCGGTGGTCGCCCGGCACTGGCGGGCGCTGGCGTCGACCGACCCCTCCGGGGCGCCGAACACCGTCCCGGGTGCGCGGGGAGTGCCGAGCAGGGTGTGAGTGCTGTCGGCGGAGGCCGGGCGGTGGCGTGTACCGGGCCGGGGGCCGTGCTCAGGTCTCCTTGGCGACCTGGTCGATGAACCGCAGGGACTCCTCCTGCCCCAGCGCGCGCCGACGGATCCGCTGGTAGGCGTCGGCGAGCTGGCGGACCTCGCGCTCGCCGTGCAGGAGGAGGTTGCCGGCCGGGGAGTCGACGTAGGCGACCGTCGGCTGGTCGCCGATGTCGAAGAGTGAGAAGGCGCCGGACAGGCCCGCGTGCGCGCCGCTCGCGAACGGCAGGACCAGGACGGTGACGTTGGACAGGGCCTGGACGGTGGCGATGATCGCCCGCAGTTGCTCACGCATGATCTTGGGACTGCCGACCGGCCGCCGCAGGGCGGCTTCGTCGAGGACGACCTCCAGATTCAGCGGGTTCCCCGGCTTGTGGAGGACCTCGGGGCGGCGGCCGCGGAGGGCGACCAGGCGTTCGACCGCCGCCGGGCTGTGGAAGCCGGAGCCTTCGAGCAGGGCCCGGGTGTAGTCGGCGGTCTGCAGCAGGCTGTGGATGAGGAGTGTCTCGGGGGCGCGCTCACGGTGGGCGGCGGTCTGCATCCCGAGCACGGAGTCCAGTCCGGAGGGCATGACGTCCTCGTACGGGGCCCACCAGGCGGTGGTCTCGGATTCACCCAGCAGGCGTAGGAGGTCGTCCACGGCGGTCACGTCGGTCACGCCGAACAGGACGGCGAGCCGCCGCAACTCGACGGGCTTGAGGACCGCCCCGGTCAGCTTGCCGTTCTCCAACCGGGAGATCCGGGAGTCGGAGCAGTCCAGGTGCTCGGCGACCTGGTGCATGGTCAGCCCTGCGGCGCGGCGCAGCCTGCGCAATTCGTTGCCCAGCAGCAGGCGGGCCTCGAGCGGGTTGGTCAGACTCACTCGGCGGACTCCTTGGACGGGCTTTCCCTTGCGTGATGCAAGCGCGTGACGCAAGTCTGCCCGATAGGGGTTGGGGCCTGCCATGGGGTCCTTCCAGCGTTTGTCCTGCATCCGGGGGGAGAATCGCGACTACAGGCCCGCGCACTTGCGTGACGCACTTGCGTGGAACTTGCGTGAAGGACACTGTAGAGCCCGGCGCCCGCTCCGCGCAGGAGCCGACACCGGCCGACCGGCTCTCCCCGCCCCGCACGCAGAAAGCCCCGAGATCCACGTGACCCGCACGCTGACCTTCACCAAGGGCCATGGCACCGAGAACGACTTCCTCCTCGTGCCGGACCCCGACGCCGAACTCGGACTCACCCCCGCCGACGTCATCGCCCTCTGCGACCGGCAGGCCGGCATCGGCGCCGACGGCCTCCTGCTCGTGACCCGCTCCGCCGCCCACCCGGACGCCGCGGACATGGCCGACGAGGCCGAATGGTTCATGGACTACCGCAACCCCGACGGCACCACCGCCCAGATGTGCGGCAACGGCATCCGGCTCTTCGCCCGCTACCTCCTGGAGACCGGCCGCGCCCGGCCCGGTACCGTCCCCATCGCCACCCGCTCCGGCGTCCGGGAGGTCCACATCCCCGGCGGCGGCTCCGGCGGCCATCCCACCGTGGCCATGGGACGTCCCGTGTTCCCCGGGCCCGACGGCATCAAGGTCACCGCCAACGGCCGCACCTGGCCCGCCCTCCACGTCGACGTCGGCAACCCCCACGCCGTCGTCCAGGTCGACGACCTCGCCGACCCCGGAGACCTGAGCACCCCGCCCACCGTCGAACCGGCCGGGGCCTACCCCGAGGGCGTCACCGTCGACTTCGTCACCACCCGAGGCCCGGCCCACCTGGCCCTGCGCGTCCACGAACGCGGCGCCGGCGAGACCCGCTCCTGCGGCACGGGCGCCGTCGCCGCCGTCGCCGCCGTTCTCCATCGGGAACCCGGGCTGCCCACGGGCAGGTACACCGTGGACGTGGCCGGAGGCAGCCTGGCGGTCGACGTCGCCCCGGACGGTGACATGCACCTCTCCGGCCCCGCCGTCCTCGTCGCCACCGGCACCGGCTACCCCGACCGCATGGGCCGCCGAGAGACCCCGCAGCCCTGACCTCCCCTGCGGGGCAAGCCCCACCTGGTCCCGTTCAGTGTCCACCGCGGGCTCCTCGCCGGGACCGTCACCGACCTCGCCCGCGGCGCCCTCGGCGCACCGATCGGGAGGGCCGGCCACCCCGGTTCCGAGCGGGGAGGCTCCCTCCCCGTACCGGCGCGGTTCGCATACGGTGGTGCCGACGATTCGGGAGGCGGCATGGCAGCCGGGGGCAAGCGGTCGGCAGCAGTGGTGGAGTTCTGGCGCGCGGTCGAGCTGTTCAGCGCCCAGACCGTGCCGGCGCCGAACGACCGGGAGCGGATCTACGACCCCGACGGTGCGGGGCGGCTCCCCTGGGAGGAAGGGCACCGGCTCCGGCAGGTTCCGCTGCCGGCGGGGTTCGTCTGGCAGCACGTGGTCTACGGCGGGCTCTTCCCACTGGCGAAGGTCCGCGACACCCTGATGAAGGTCTTCGGCCGGGACGAGGAGAGCCACGACGGCAGGCTGGACAGCCAGGGTGCGCTGTTCGCCCTCACGGTCGACGACCGGGGGACGGTGGTGCCGGACTCGCCGGTCATCTCGACCTGCGGCTGGGCGGTGGGCCGGGCCCTGACCCGGAACGTGGACCTCTTCGGCTGGCTGGTCGGTTTCGGGACGGACGAGGCGGCATGGCGGGCCCGCGCCACCGCGCTGGGACACCCGCCCGAGGACGGAGAGCTGCCGGAACCCGACGCGGGCCCGGAGGAGGATCCGGAGGGCACCGACCGCAAGGTCGTCGACGCGGCGGACCTGCTGGCGTTCGTCGCCGACCTCTCCCGGGCCTGGGGCGTCGAGCACGGCCTCGAACCCGCCGGGCTGAGGGTGCGCAGCGTCCAGGTCCGCAGGGACCGGGCCCAGGACGCCGACCAGCAGGACTTCCTCAACAGCTTCATCGCCGCGGACCTCGCGCGGGTCGCGACCTCCCTCGAAGCCGGCGACCCGGGCCGGGCCCTGGCCGAATACCTGACCCCGCTGGGCGAGCGCAACCAAGCCCTGCGGATCGACCTCCGCGAACGCCCGCAGTTCGTCCTGGAGAGGGTCGAACCCGGATGCTCCCCGGCGGGCCGCTGGCCGGCCGCCGCCAAGCACCCGCTGGCCCTCAGCCAGCAGTTCGCGGTCAACACGATCCACACCGAACTGGCCTGCGAAGGCGGCGTGTTCTCGGTGAACGGCCCGCCCGGGACCGGCAAGACCACCATGCTGCGCGACGCGATCGCCGACCGGATCGTCGAACGAGCGCGGGCCCTCGCCGACCTGCGCAAGCCGTCCGACGCCTTCCTGGAGACCCCGCTGAGGTGGAAGAGCGGCGAGCAAACCCGCACGGTGCGCCTGCTGCGGCCCGAACTGACGGGCTTCGAGATGGTGGTGGCCTCGGCCAACAACGGTGCGGTGGAGAACATCTCCAAGGAGATCCCCGCGCGCGCCGCGCTGGCACCGAAGTGGCGCGACGAGGTGGACTACTTCGCCGAGCAGGGCACCCGGCTGCTCAAGGGCGTACCGGCCTGGGGCACGGTGGCCGCCCACCTGGGCAACAAGACCAACCGGATCGCCTTCGTCAACCGCCTGTGGTACGGCAAGTACCTGCCCGACGACCCGACCACGCCCCAGGGACCGGACCTGCCGCCGGTGAAGGGGAAGGGCTGGCAGGAGACCGGTCACGGGCTGTCAAACCTCCTCTCCTCCTACTGGAGCGAGTCGCAGGCGGGGGTGTGGAGGAACGCGAAGGAGCGCTTCGTCCGGGCGCTGGCCGAGGTGGACCGCCTCGTCGCCGAGCGCGCCACCTGCGCTGCCGCGCTCGGCGGCGCACCGGCCGCCCTTGCGGGGATCGAACAGGCGGAGCAGCAGACCACGGCTGCGGCCGGGCTCCTGGACCAGTGGCGGCAGGAACAGCGCGCGGCCGACAGCGAGGCGCGCGGTGCCCAGGAGCATCTCGGCGAGGTGGCGGGGCTCCGGCAGGCCCACCACGCGCGGCGCCCGGGACTGGTGGACACCGTGCTCACCCTGGGGCGCGCGGTGCGCGACTGGCAGGCCCTCGACCGGCAGCACGGCGAACGCGAGCAGCAGGCCCTGGAACAGGCCGACGCCGCGCGCACACGACAGCAGCGGGCCACGACCGGAGCGGCCCGGGCGGAGAGCGCGTACGGGCAGTCGGCGCGAGCCCTGGAAACGGCCCGGGCGCACGAGGCCGGACTGCGGGAGGTGGCCGACCGGGGCCGTGCGCGCTGGGGCGCGCACGTGCCCGACCCGGCGGACACGAGCGAGGAGGCCCGCGAGCTGTCCTCGCCCTGGGCCGACGAGGAGATCTCCGAAGCCCGCACCGAGGTCTTCCTGGCCGCGCTCGACCTGCACAAGGCGTTCGTGCGGTGCACGGCCCGGACGATGTGGGGCAACCTGCGCGCCGCGATGGACGTCGTGACGGGGTCGGCCCCCGCGTCCGTCCCCGAACGGGCCCGCCTGGCGGCCTGGCAGAACCTGTTCCTGGTGGTGCCGGTGCTGTCCACCACCTTCGCCTCCCTCGACCGGGTGTTCACCGGCCTCGGACAGGACTCCCTCGGCTGGCTGTTCATCGACGAAGCCGGCCAGGCCAGCCCGCAGATGGCGGTCGGCGGCCTGTGGCGCGCCCGCCGGGCCGTCGTGGTCGGCGACCCGCTGCAACTGGAGCCCGTCGTCACCGTCCCGTTCACCGCGCAGCAGGCACTGCGCCGACAGTACGGCGTCGGCGAGGAGTGGATCCCGGGCTGGACCTCCGTCCAGCAGGTGGCCGACCGGGTCACCCGCTACGGCACCACGCTGCCCGCCGAACTCCCCGACGGATCGACGGAGGTGTGGGTCGGCGCCCCGCTGCGGGTGCACCGCCGCTGCGAGAACCCGATGTTCACGGTCAGCAACGCCATCGCGTACGACGGCCTGATGGTCAACGGCACCCGCTACCCCGACCCGTACGCCTACCGTCCGCTCAGCTCCTGGGTGCACGTCGGCTCCGTACACTCCGAAGGGCACTGGGTCCCGGACGAGGGACTCGCGCTGCACAGCATGCTCAAGAAGCTCCGGGACCACGGGATCGACCTCGACCAGGAGGCTTACGTCATCAGCCCGTTCCGGGCCGTGGTCGCCGGGGCCCGCAGGACGAGTCGACCGTTCATGAAGGCGGATCGGGTCGGCACCGTCCACACCACCCAGGGCAAGGAAGCGAACGTGGTCATCCTGGTCCTCGGCACCGATCCCCGGTCCCCCGGCGCCCGGACGTGGGCGGCCAAGCGGCCCAACCTCCTGAACGTGGCGGTCAGCCGGGCCAAACGGCGGCTGTTCGTCATCGGCAACCACGAACTCTGGACCCAGGAGCGGTTCTTCACCGACCTCGGCGACCGCCTGCCCCGGTACGACTGGAGCGCCAAGCCGACCGGCACCTCCGGAGGCTGAGCTCCGCCGAACCGCTTTCGACTCAGCTCTCGCGACCGCCACTTGGTGCCCGCACCCAGTCGTACGAGGACCACTACCGCGGGGGCATTGTCTGTTTCCGCCTCCAGGTGCTTGTTCTTCGGGCAGGCTGGGGCCTCGACCATGCCGACCCAGGGGGGAACCAGTGGGCACCTACGATCCGACGTACCTGCTCAAGGACGCTGTCAAGTCCGTCAGCCGTACCGCCGAGGCCCTCGCTGGCGGCCAGGCGGCCTGGGACCGTCCGCGCGACATCTCCAAGTCCCTCGAACTGCTGCGTGACCTGGTCGGCGACCTCTCGCAGGTGCTGCTGCAGCAGGCTGGAGCCCTGCCGCGCATGACCGGGGACTCGGGCGCTCCTGCTGCCGGCCGACACATCGCCGAGGCCGCGGCCATCGCGGCCCAGCTCGGCAACCAGCTCCGCCGGGCCCACGACGCGACCGACGGTGTTCGCTGATGGTCGCTGCGGCAGGGTCTCCGGCGACGGTGCCGCGGGCAGCGCGACTGCTGGGACGCTTGCGAAAGCGGTGGCGGCTGATGACCTCGGCGCCCGGAGGGGCGGCTGCGCGCAAACTCACCCGGGAGGCGCAGGGCGCGCTGGACGCGGTCGCGTCCGGGCGGCAGTTATCGGCCGGCCTGCGGACCGAGATCCGGGCCGCGCACAAGCTCGAGCCCTGGTTCAACCTCTTCTCGTTCGTGTCCATGCTCCTCGGCATGGTGGTCTTCCAGATCGAAGTCGGCATCGTGAAGGAGTCGGGACTCTTCAGCCGGCTGGCCGTTCTCCCGAGCCGGGTTTCCGCCCTGCTGATGGCGCTGGTCCTCTACGGCATGCTCTTCGTGGCTGTGTGGGCCACGAAGTGGACCGCGAACAAGATGGTCAGCAGTCTGGACGGGAAGTGGCAGTCCCACCGGACCCTGGAACCCGTCCTTCGGGCGCTCGCGGCCTGCGCCCTGCCAGAGCGCGACGACCTTCCACGGCTGCTGAGAGCCTGTGAACGAGCCGTCCGGCAGGCCCGCAACCGGCGCGGGACCGTACCCCGTTTCTCACACCGGCAGCGTGCGCTCAAAGACCATGCCGGTCGAGTGGTCGCCGCCCTCCGGACAGCCGAATCAGGTCTGGACACCTATCCGGAGCTCGCGCGGTGCGACTTGGCGGCCAAGCTGCACTCGATTGCCGAGGCGTACGTCGAGGGGCGGCTGGGAGCTCTGCTCCCTGAATCCGACCTCAAGGACGTCCAGCCCTCGCGCGGGTTCGAGACCACACGGTTGATCGCCCTCGCGGCGGCCTACCCCGTACTGACGTGGGCCGCCGGCACCGTCGGCCTGGCCGGAGAGGTGCAGGCCCAGACCGCGATGGTGGGCATGCTGATCGCGGCCGCCGGGCTGTTCGGCCGCCGGGCCCTGAGCACGCTCCAGAAGCTCTGGGCGCTGTTCGGGCGCTGAGGCCAACGGCGGTCAGGGCTGACGCAGTGGCTGAATGGCCTCCACCCGTGCTGCGCGGCACGGCTCTGGGTTCGCGCTGAGCGCCCTGGGCACGGCCCCGGCCTGTCGATGCGCTGTTCGACGGCCTGGTTGCCGAGACGGAGGGAACGAGCCGTGGGAGGCTGGTGCGGTGAAGGTGATCGGGTTCGTACTCAATGTGATCTGGCTGCTTTTCTGCGGCATCTGGATGGCCATCGGCTATGTGATTGCCGGAATCATCTGTTGTGTCCTCATTGTCACCATTCCATTCGGCGTTGCGGCCTTCCGGATCGCCGGCTACGTGCTCTGGCCGTTCGGACGGACGACGGTGGAGAGGCCGGATGCGGGCGCGCCGTCCTGCGTGGGCAACGTGATCTGGTTCGTCTTCGCGGGCTGGTGGCTGGCGCTGGGGCACATCGTCACCAGCATCCCGCTGTTCGTGTCGATCATCGGGATCCCGTTCGGCTGGGCCAACCTGAAGATGATCCCGATCTCGATCATGCCGCTGGGGCGCGAGGTCGTCTCCACGGACGAGCAGTTCGGTGGGCGCTGACCGCGGGTCCGGCGATGTACGGTCATCGCCGGACCCCAACCCGCGTCCGAGCTACCGGGGCCGGCGCTGCCCCGGTGCCGCAGCGACCGAGAGCCGGAACCGGAGCGGTTTCGCTGCGCGGAGCTGATCACCGGGCAACGATCCCGTTCGGCATCGCGTCCTTCCGCCTCGCGGGGTTCATGCTCTGGCCGTTCGGCCGCACCACCGTGGTGCGGGCCGACGCGGGCGCACCGTCCTGCGTGGGCAACGTGATCTGGCTGGTGCTCGCGGGCTGGTGGCTGGCGCTGGGGCACATCGTCACCAGCATCCCGCTGTTCGTGTCGATCATCGGGATCCCGTTCGGCTGGGCCAACCTCAAGATGGTGCCGATCTCCCTCATGCCGCTGGGCCGCGAGGTGGTCTCCACCGACCAGGGCTTCGGCAGCCGCTGACCGGTACGCCCGAAAACCGTTCGCGGAGCGGCCCGGCGCGGGGTACAACTGCCGGGTCGTGCACGGACGGTGAGGAGCGGCGGATGGCGGACGGCGAGGTCATGGCCGGCGGGGTCAACCAGGTGGAGCGGCGCGGAGACCGGGTACTGCGTCCGACCGGGCCGTGGTCGCCGGCCGTGCACGGGCTGCTGGCGCACGTGCGGGCGGCCGGGTTCACCGCGGGGCCGCGGTTCCACGGCCTGGCCGGGGACGGCCGGGAGGTGCTGGACTTCCTGCCCGGCGAGGTCTCCGACTACCCGCCCACCCCGGCCGCCGCCTCCCGCACCGCGCTGCTCGACGCGGCCCGCCTGCTGCGCGCCTACCACGACGCCACGGCCGGCTACACGGCCGAGGGCTGGATGCTGCCCGCCCGCGAGCCCGCCGAGGTGGTCTGCCACGGCGACTACGCCCCGCACAACTGCGTGCTGGACGGCCAACACGTGGTCGGCGTGATCGACTTCGACACCGCCCACCCCGGCCCCCGGCTGTGGGACGTCGCCTACGCGGCCTACCGCTGGGCGCCCACCACCGCCCCCGGCAACGCCGACGGCTTCGGCACCCCCGACGAACAGGCGGCCCGGGTACGGGAGTTCTGCGACGCGTACGGCCTCGGACGGGCCGACCGGGCGGGCCTGGTCGACGCGATCGAGGCCCGGCTGCACGCCCTGGTCGCGCACATGCGGGCCGAGGCCGCCGCCGGGAGCGCCGCGTTCGCCTCGCACCTGGCCGACGGGCACCACCTGATGTACCTCTCCGACGCCGCGTACGTGGTGCGCGAACGCACCCGGTTCGAGGCTCAACTCCTGGCGGAGTGACGGGAGATCAGCTCCCGGTACCAGTGGTACGAGTCCTTCGGGGTGCGCCGCTGCGTCGCGTAGTCGACGTGCACCACCCCGAAGCGCTTGCCGTAGCCGTACGTCCACTCGAAGTTGTCCAGCAGCGACCACACGTAGTAGCCGCGCACGTCCACCCCCGCGGCCAGCGCCCCGGCCACCGCCCGCAGGTGGCCGTCCAGGTAGGCGATCCGGTCGGCGTCGTGCACCACGCCGTCCGGGCCCGGGGCCTCGTGCTCGGCGGAGCCGTTCTCGGTGACGAACAGCGGCGGCAGCGCCGGGCCGTACTCCGCGCGCAGGCCCACCAGCAGTTCGCGCAGGGTGTCCGGGGCGACCGCCCAGTCCATCGCGGTGTGCCGGGCACGCGGGTCGCGGACGTGCGCGAAGCGGTTGTCGGTGGCGTCCCGGCGGGCCGGGTCGGGCTCCCGGTGCGGGGCGGTGCGGACGGTCGCCGGGGTGTAGTAGTTGACGCCCAGGAAGTCCATTGGCGCGGCGATCACCGCCAGGTCGCCGTCCCGGCGGAAGTCCTGGCGCTCGATCAGCTCGCCCCAGGTGTCCGCCTCGGCGACCGGGTAGCGGCCGCGCAGCAGCGGCTCCGTCCACACCAGGTTGCGCTGGGTGCGGGCGCGCAGCGCGGCGCCCTCGTCCTCCGGGGCGGCCGGGTGCACCTGGTCGAGGTTGAGGGTGATCCCGGCCTCCCGGACGCCGGCCGCGCGCAGCGCCCCCAGCGCCAGGCCGTGGCCGAGCAGCAGGTGGTGGGCGGCGGCCAGGGCGGGCGTCCCCGAGCGCACGCCCGGGGCGTGCACGCCGTTGCCGTAGCCCAGGAAGGCGCTGCACCAGGGCTCGTTGAGGGTGGTCCAGCGCGGCACCCGGTCCGCCAGCGCCCCCGCCACCACCGCCGCGTACTCGGCGAAGCGGTGCGCCGTCTCCCGGGCCCGCCAGCCGCCGCCGTCCTCCAGCGCCTGCGGCAGGTCCCAGTGGTAGAGCGTCACGGCGGGCTCGATCCCGGCCGCCAGCAGGCCGTCCACCAGCCGCGAGTAGAAGTCCAGCCCGGCCCGGTTGACCTTCCCGGCGCCGGTGGGCAGCACCCGCGGCCAGGAGACCGAGAAGCGGTACGAGCCGACGCCCAGGCGCCGCAGCAGCTCGACGTCCTGCGGCCAGCGCCGGTAGTGGTCGCAGGCCGGCTCCCCGGTGTCGCCGCCCTCGATCCGGCCCGGTTCGGCGCAGAAGGCGTCCCAGACGGATGGGCCGCGGCCGTCGGCGCGGGTGGCGCCCTCGATCTGGAAGGCGGCGGTGCCGGCGCCGAAGACGAAACCGGGCGGGAAGGAGAGTGCGGACATGCCCCGATTCTTGACCGCCCAAAGCTGCGTTGAACAGCTCGGAAGGCCGGGCAGATCCATTTTTGACTAAACGATTGCCTTACTCGTCCTGCTGTTCCAGGTGCTCGCGCAGCGCCCGGAACTCGGCGGCGAGCCCGTCCAGCGTGTAGTGCGCGTTCAGGCCGCTCGGGTTCGGCAGCAGCCACACCTCGGTGCCGCCGACCGGCTCCGGCTGCGGCCCGACCGTCGCCCGCGGCCGGCCGAACGCCGCCCGGTACGCCCCGATCCCGAGCACCGCCAGCACCCGCGGCCGCAGCCGCCGCACCCGCGCGGCCAGCGCCAGCCCGCCCTCCCGGTACTCCTCGGCGGTCAGCTCGGCCGCCTTCGCGGTGGTCCGCGCCACCACGTTGGTGATGCCCAGCCCGAAGTCGAGCAGCTCCCGCTGCTCGGCCGGCCGCAGCTGCCGCGGGGTGAACCCCGAGCGGTGCAGGGCGGGCCAGAACCGGTTGCCCGGCCGGGCGAAGTGCTGCCCGGTGGCGCCCGACCACAGGCCCGGGTTGATCCCGCAGAACAGCACCCGGAGGCCGGGTGCGGCCACGTCCTCGATGGTGGCGTCCTGGGCGGCGGCGAGCTGTTCGGGCGTGGGCCTGGCGCCGGTGGCCGGGCGCTGCGGCGGGGTACGGGTCACCCCGTCCACTCTGCCGTACCGGGCGGGCGCGCGAGCGCCGCCGAGCGCCTGCGAACCGTTTTCGGGGCATCGGCCCCGGAGGGGTCTTCCGGCAGGTCGGGACGGGTGCGGCCGATGTCCGGCATATCGGATGGATAGTCAGTTCGATTGTTTTCCTGACCTGATGACTTCCCGGGCGGAGAATGGGGCGGTGCCATACGAACTGAACGCGCTGATCGCCGCCGAAGAGCTGATCGCCGTGGTGACGGCCGAAGTCCCGCTCGCGCGCTCCGCACCCCTGCCGCACGGCCTCGCGCTGGTGCCGATGACCGACGAACTCCACGACGCGCTCCAACACCCCTCCAGCACGCCGGACTTCGGGTTCAAGCGGTTCCCCTCCGGGTTCGCCCTGCGGATCGCCGGCTGGTCCAAGTCCGCCCCGATCGCCTACGTCGAGGCCGACGACGAACACCCGGCGGGCCGCCGCGCCGCCCTCTGGTACGACGGCCGGATCACCCTCGGCCCGCTCGCCCCGCCCGACGGCGACCCGCTCGAACGCGTCCTACGGGCCCTCGGCGCCACCGACACCACCGCCCCGGCCCTCACCGCCGCCGTCGACGCGCACCGCCTCGCCCCCACTGGGCCCGCCGAGGACTGACGGCGGGCGGCGGGGCACCCGGATTCCCCCGCGCGAACTGCTCCGCCGCGGTTCTGCCGGGCGTTGTCCGGACCCCGGGGAAATCCCGGTTGCCCGATTCTTCGCTTCGGTCGCCGTCCGACCCGATTCCACCCTGGTGAATCGGTAGAGACCACTTCGGGGGAGGGGAGTCTGCTCCGCCCTGCCCGTGACCTGGACGTTTCGGGGGACGGGCGGCGCGGGATGCGAGCGCAGATCCAGGAAATTCGGGAAAATAGGCCATTTCCGAATTTCGGTAGGATGCCGCCTCTGCATACTCCGCCCCCGTCCTAGTTGTGCTTTTTCGGTCAATCGGCACCCAAGAGGGGGCACGGCCTGCAAAAATCGCGGAGGGGGGCTGCTCGAACGGGCGGGACGGTGGACGTGACCGAACCGGTTCCGCCGTCGAGGGCCGCGCGCCGGTGGGGCCGTCGTGGCAGCGCACAGCCGCACTCCGCCAGGCGTTCGTCCGAACGGAGGGGCAGGGAAGTGAGCACACCCGCAGCAGGCGGCGAGTTCAGCGTCGATCTGGAGGCGATGAGCCGCGCGCAGACGGTCCTGAACGGCATGGCCATGGACAGCAGGAACCTCGGCGCCGGCCCGAACGGGTCCACCAATGCCGCCGCCGGCGCGCACAGCGGATGGGAGACCGCGGCCGCGCTCCGCGACGCACTGGCCGAATGGGACCGGCAGGCCGACGACCTGAACACCCGCCTGCACCGGGACAGCGCGGCACTGGAGCAGAGCAGGCAGAACTACGAACGGACCAACGAGTCCCTCGCCGACCGGTTGAGGAGGGCTTGACAGGTGCTCGGATACGAAGACGTCCTCAACGCCGACCCGGACACCCTCTCCGTGGCCGCCGCCGACTGGCGCGAGACCGCCCGGAAGTGCGGAACCATGGCGGACGACTACGGCGCCGACGTGCTCTCGCTCATTCGCGACGGCCACTGGAAGGGCAACGCGGCCGGCATGGCCCACTTCCAGATGGTCATGACCCAGAACGACCTCTCCGCGGCCCAGACCGAGGCGAACGCGCTGGCCAGCCTGCTCGACGACGCCCACGCGGACTTCACCGCTGCCCGGAAACAGGTCCGCGACGCCGCGACCGGCGCGACCGGTGCCGGCTTCCGGGTCACCGGGACGGGAGTCGCCGTCTTCGACCCCAGCACCCTCGACCCCGACCTCGGCAACGCGTACCACCACGACCCCGGCGCCCGACAGGCGTACCAGGACGCAGCCGACGAGTGGACCCGGACCATCGAAGCCGGCATCCGCCGGGCCACCGACGCCGACCAGCGCGCCGCCCACGCCCTGCGCGCCGCCTCGGACGCGGGCACCACCGGCTCCGGGCACAGCTTCAACAGCCGCGCGCTCGGCGGTGGCGACGCGGCCGACGCCCAGCGCGCGGCGGACCTCGCCACCCGGATCGACGGCCTGAGCGACGACGAACGCGCCCAACTCGCCAACCTGATGCGGGCCAATGCCGACAGCCCGGAGTTCTCCCGCACCCTGCTCGACAGACTCGGCCCCGACAGCACCCTCAAGCTCGCGAACTCCCTGAACGACCCGGGCGGGAACGGCGGCAAGAAGGCCACCTACCCGGGGATGGAGGCCGACCTGGCCCGCGTCGTCGGCACTGCCACCCAGGACCCGAACACGGAGTTCTACCGGAAGTGGCGGGAGGGGATGAAACAGAGCGGGGAGAAGAACTTCGGCTCCAACAGCCACCCGGTGTACGGGTACCAGATCCTCGGAACCCTGGTCACCAAGGGGGACACGACGTACTCCACGCCCTTCCTGAGCGATCTCGCGGACGACATCGTGGCCAGCGAGAAGGCACACCCCGCCCACTGGGACTTCGGAGCGTCCCACGACGGCACCCCGTACGGAGCGGACCCGCTGGACGAAGTACTGAGCGCAATGGGCCGACAGCCCGACTCGGCAACCGCCTACCTGGACCCGGAGGCGAACGGCGGCAACGACCGGCTGCACTACCTGCTCAAGGAACGACAGTGGCCGACGGACCACAACCTCACCATCGCCGGCGACCGGGGGATGACCGACCCGCTCTCGCAGAGCGGTCTGGCCGCCGCGCTCGAAGCCGCCGCCACCGGCGAGCGGGCCGGCACCATGCACGACGGTAAGCACAGCGAGGCCCAGGCCCGGATCATGCACGACACCATCACCATCACGGACGAGAACGGCGGTGGTGACAGCATCACGGCCGTGCTGCGCCAGCCACTGGCCAACGCCCTCGCCGACTACGTAGGGGACACCCACGAACTGCTCAACGGCCGCAACCAGCCGTACAACAGCCACATCGATCACAACTCGGTGTGGACGGACGGCGACACCACGCGGATGTCCGTCAACCAGGCCAGTCTGGTGCGGTTCATGCGCGGTCTGTCGGACGACCCGGCTGCTTACGGCACCCTGCACCGAGCCGAGACCGGCCAGATCGACAAGGACCTCGCCGCCATCGGCCCCAACCCCACCACGGAGCAGATGCAGGACTCGATGGGCAAGGGGGCCGCTGCACTCGGCGTCTTCGACGCCATCCGCGCGGACACGGCCATGGACCTGCGCGACGACAAGAACGCCCAGGCCGACTGGAAGGCCAAGGCCCTCTACCACGTCGTCGGCGCCCCGGTCACCCCGATCGCCCCGCTGGGCGACGTCGCTCAGCGGCTAGTCGACAGCTGGACCTACGCGGTCAGTCTGAACGAGAAGGACGAGAGCAACACCCAGGCCAACGCGGACATCTCGGACACCTACCTGGAAGCCAACCGGCAGATGAGCGACATGATCGGCATCTGGGCCGCCGACCGCCACATGGACCCTGAGAGCCACCAGATCAATTCGGTCGAGGACAACCTGCTCAACGACCGCAACCGCAGCAGTACGGTCGCCAGCCGCTATCTCGGTCGGGGCAACGCATGAGCGGCCTGGCCGCCCGTCGTTCCCGGGAACTGGCCGCGGGTGCCGTCGTGCTGGCGCTCGTCGCGGGTGCCGGTCTGTGGTGGGTGCTGCGCTCCGAGGAGCAGGGGTGTGCAAGGGTGCGTGGTGACGGTCGGATCAAAGCCGTTCTGGGTGGCGGGTGGCGGTCCGACCTGTCGTGCGGCGAGTTGGGGGAGAAGCTGCGCGCCGTCGTCGTCGGGGTTCGGCCGGGGGTGCACACCGTCGCGCAGGCGGAGGCGATGCGCACCGTCGTGGTGGTCCTCGGCGAGGGCACCGTTGTCGCCCCCGAACTGCGCGGCCCGCTCGCGGCGGCGCTCGCCGACTACGCCGCGGACACCCACGAGGTGCTCACCGAGATCAACGAGGTCTACAACGGGCACGCGGGGCGCGACGGGGTGTGGCAGGACGGGAACGGCGTCCACCTCTCGGTGTACCGGCGGGACCTGCTGCACGTGCTGCGCGGCCTCGCGGAGGACCCGTCCGGCTATGCCGCGCTGCGCGCCGCCGATCTGCGGCTGGCCGCCGCCGGTGTCGCCTCCATCGGGCCGGAGGCCCCGGACGTGGAGATCGTCAGCCGACTGGTCCTCGCCGCCGCGCCCGCCGGCGCCTTCGACGGCATCGCCGACGACGTGCTGCGCGGGCGCGACCGCTCTGTGGCACAGGCGTGGAAGGGCGAGGTGCTGCGGCGGTTGAAGGAGTCGGATCCGGACGACCGGGCGGCCGCGGCCTGGCTGGACGGGATCACTCCGGCCGATCCGGACGGCGCGGACGGCTTCCCCCGGCTGGGCGGGCAGGTGCCCGCGCTCTTCGGGGCACGGGTCGCGGCCGTCCGCCCCGACCTCACCCCGGAGGCGGCGGACAGGTTCGAGGACCGGGCCCGGCAGACCGCCGCTCGAGAGCGGCAGGAGGTGCCCGAGGTG
Source organism: Kitasatospora sp. NPDC057198 (assembly GCF_042670125.1). Classification (NCBI taxonomy): domain Bacteria; kingdom Bacillati; phylum Actinomycetota; class Actinomycetes; order Kitasatosporales; family Streptomycetaceae; genus Kitasatospora; species Kitasatospora sp. NPDC057198. The sequence continues at coordinate 20,387 of NZ_JBHUWH010000101.1, forward strand.
CTCGGAAGGGGCCGCTGACCGGCCCCCGGAACGCCGGGAGGGCGCCCCCGCCCCCGTGCGCCCGCCCCGGGGGGGGGGCCGCGTCCCCCCCC
>NZ_JBHUWH010000102.1:0-20189 GCF_042670125.1 Kitasatospora sp. NPDC057198
GGCCCCGCGGCCCGGGCGGAAGGGCGACCACCCGGAGGGCGAGGCGGCCTTCAACGACGACAAGGACGGCGGAACAGGTGGGCAGCACAGCGATCGACCACCCCGGCGACGACGGGCGCGCGCCGGACACCGGCCGCGGCCGCGGACTCACCGCGGCTCTGACCGCCGCCGCGATCGCCCTCACCGGAGCCGCCACCGCACTCGCCACTGCCGGCACCCCCGCCCCGCCTCCGCCCCCGCCGGCCGCCGCCGCTCCGGCCTCCGCCCCCACGACCGCGGACGCCCGAAGCCTGCCGAGAGCCGCCCCGATCCGGCTCCGTGTCCCCTCGCTGGGCATCGACACCGCCCTGCTGCCGCTCGCCCTCGCCCCGGACGGCACCCTGACCCCGCCGCCGCCCGAGCAGGGCGACACCGCGGGCTGGTACGCGGCCGGCACCAGCCCCGGCGAGAAGGGCACAGCGATCATCACCGGCCACGTCGACACCCCCGACGGCCCCGCCGTCTTCTACCCCCTCTCCCGGCTCCGCCCGGGAGCCGCCGTCACCGTCGACCGTGCCGATGGCACCACCGCGGCCTTCACTGTCGACCGTGTCGTCAACTACCCCAAAGCCGCGGTCCCCGACGAGGTCTACGCCCCTGCCGCCCGCCCCGAACTGCGCCTGATCACCTGTGGCGGCCCCTTCGACCGCACCCGCGGCGGCTATCAGGACAACACCGTCGTCTACGCCCACCTCGCCGGCTGACCGTCCCTCCTTCGGACCGGCTGTGCGGTCGGCCGTTCTGTGCCTGTCTGTGTGTCAGTTGGTGGTGTCGGTGTTCTCGCCTGCCGTTGGTGGTGTGGTGATGGGGCGGGGAAGGGTTGTCTTCCCGATCTGTCGGTGGTCGGGTGTCCGGTCGTTCCCACTGTCGACTGTCTTGAGGGTTTCGGTGTGTTGTCGGGGGTTGGTTGCTGTCTGGTCGGGTCGGGGTTCGGTGCCGACTCGATCGGTCTTGTTCCTGTCGGTCGTGATGCGCTGTCCCGGTCGGGGCGGGAGGGCCGGTTGCTGCAGCCGCTGGTCGGTTTCGTGTGCAGGGTCTCCTGCTGCTCTGTCGGCGGTGTTTTCCTGTATGCCCTGTGCGTCCCCGGTCCTGTCTGTTGTTGGGGGTTGGTTTTCTGCCGGCCTGCCTCCGGGGATCTGGTCTTTCCCGCTGCTTCATCGGGTAGGACGCCCTCGGGTGCGGGATCCAGCGGGTGGGCGCCGCCGGGGCGGGGCGGGCGTTCTCCTGCTGGTGGGGCTGGTGGGCTTCGGTCTCTGCCTGTCCCTGGATGCTGTCCCGCCGTTGCGGCGCGAGGCGTTCGTCACCGCGTTGACGGTCTCGCTGCGCCGCTTCCTGAGTTCCCGTTAGTACTGCAACGGTGCTTAGGGTGACGAGGCTTCAGCTCTTGGGCTGTGGCCTCGTCGTTTGTAATGGCTGGTGCGGGCCTGGTGTTGGCGTCGGCGGCGCCAACGGGACCAGTGCAGGACATGGTCGATGCTGCGGCGGACAGGCCGGGTGAGCTGCGCGATCAGCCGGCGGATCTCGGGAAGGGCGAGGGGTGTCAGGTCTGGCGTTCGAGCTGGTCCGGCCCCTTTTCGAGCTGCTGGGCCCGCATGACGGTCAGATAGGCGTGGGCGGCCATGGCCAGGGTGGTGTGCCGGTACCAACCCGGGTGGCGACGAATCTGGTAGTCGTCGAGGCCGCACTGGCCCTTCGCGGTCTGGAAGCACTCCTCGATCGCCCAGCGGGCACCCGCGACGGCGATCAGCTCGTTCAGTGTGGCCTCGGCGGGCGCGTAGGCGATGTAGTAGGCGATCTTCGTGGGATCGGTGATGTTGCGGCGGGCCAGGACCCAGTGCCTGCGGTCGGGGCGGTGCCAGGGGCGGACCTCCACGCGCGCCCAGTCGTAGATCCGCAGGCCGTGGGCGCCCTCGCCGCAGGATCGGCGCTTCCACTTCTGCAGGGGCAGGTCGGCCGTCAGGTCGTGCAGCCGGTGGTCCAGGGCCCGCCGGGTGACGGCGGTGTCGTGCCGGGTGGTGGCCACGACGTGGAAGATATCGGCCTGCTCCAACTCGGTCCGCCGGCCCTTGCTGCAGCCGTAGCCGGCATCCGCGGTCACCCAGCGGAACGGGATCCGGTCGTCGATCGCACGGCGGACCATCGCCCGCGCGAGCTGGACCTCGGTGGCGAACCCGACCTCGTCGCCGATCCCGGCCGCCCGGCAGCGCTCGCGGTCGTCCGTCCAGGACTTCGGCAGGTAGAGCGCCCGGTCGATCAACGTCCGGCCCAACTTGCCCGAGTACGCGAGGAAGACTCCGACCTGGCAGTTCTCGGTCCGGCCGACGGTGCCGGAGTACTGCCGCTGGACGCCGGCCGACCGAACGCCCTTCTCCAGGAACCCGGTGTCGTCCACGATCAGCACGCCGCCCGGGTCCGCCAGGTGCTCGACCACGTACCCGCGCACGTCGTCGAGCACCCCGTCGGCGTCCCAGTCGATCCGGTTCAGCAGCCGCTGGATCCGGTCAGGTCCACCGTGACCGGCCTCCTCCGCCACCGTCCAGCCGTTCTTGCGCTCCAAGGGCGCCGGCAGGCCACTCATGTAGGCCAGTGCCGACTCGCGCGACTCGCTCCGCGCGAACCGGTGAGCAAACCGCTCATGCAGGCCGGCCAGCCCGTCCGACCAGCGACGAGCATCGACCTCGGATGTGTCCCCACCCATGAACAGCCCAACGAACGAACCCAACAACCCTCACGGTAAGCACCGTTGCAGTACTAGGAGTACCGAAGGTCCGCGAGCGCCGGCACATCGGCAGGACCGGGTCAGCTCAGGAGGAGGTGCGAGATTTCGGCAACCGCCGTCCACGCGTCGATGCTTCTGCCCCGGACGCGGGCACGTGCGGCATCGGCTACCGGAACGAGTGTTGGCGCTCACCACGAACACCGGAACGGGAAGGTGCCCTGCCGCACTACGAGATGGTCGGCCGGGTGGACGACAGCGCCTGGGCGCGGTGCTCCCGGGGTGAGAGGCCGTGGGCGGCCTTGAACGCGCGGCTGAACTCAGGGGCTCGGGGAAAGCCACAGCGGGCAGCTATGGCCTGGACGGGCAGGGTGCGCAGGGCGAGGTCGGCGAGCTCGCGATGAGCCTTGTCCATGCGCTGGCGGCGGATGAAGGCGGCGAGGGTCTCACCCCCGGAGTGCTCAGTGAACAGCCGGTGCAGGTGACTGAGCGAGACGTGGTGCGCAGCGGCGATCACCGGCGGGGCCAAGGTCGGATCGTGGAGGTTGCGCCGGACGAACGCCCGGACACTCTCCACGAGTTCGCGGTGACAGGTCTCGGGCGTCAGGGCCTGCTCGCACTCCAGCTCGCGGGCGAGCCAGGCCGACATCAGGTCGACCACCGCCATCCCGAGCCCGGACGCTTCCACCGGGCGCAGCGCCGCGCCCTGACGATCCAGGCCGAGCAGGAACTGCGCCAGCAGCGCCCCCGACCCCTCCCGCCCGGGCAGCGCCCGTCCGACCACGGCACGCAGCCGGTCCGGCGACACCGGCAACAGGGACATCGGGATGTCGACGCCCAGCGCCTCCACCCGCGGCTGCTGCCTCCCGCTGCCGTACGGATCGAAGAACAGGTTGTCGTACGGGACGGAACTGCTCACCAGGTGGAAACTGCCCTCGGCCAGCGCGCTCTCCGGTCGGGGCTGCGCTCCCTGGGCGACACCGCGGCCCCGCGTCAGCAGCGTCAGGTGGTAGGACTCGTCGTCCACGCGCCTGACCATCCGCCCGGTCCGCCGTACCCGGAGCGAGGGGACGGACATCCGCAGCACCGTGACGGGCCCCAGCTGGTGCTGTCGAACCTGGCCGGTGAACGTTTCGACATGGTCGCTGGTCATGTCGGCCGCTCGGCTCTGTCTGATCACCTCCCGCCAGAACTCGAAGCTCTCCTGCCCCGGCAGACCGCCCTCCCCGGACGGGTTCTCCACCACCATGCCACTCCCATCGGATTCGACAACCGAGGCAACCCGGCTCTGCCTGCTGCGACCCTACCGAGGCCGATGAGAAGCCCCTTGGCCAGGGGATCTGCCGCACACGTCACGCCGCATCACCATCGGCCCCGTCCCCGACGAACTGCGCACCGCTGTCGACACCTGCGCCGCCCGGGGCGACGCGGCTGGATCCGTTCAAGCCGCTGATCGACCAGATGCTGTGGGCGGATCTGGATGCCCCGCGCAAGCAGCGGCACACGGTGAAGCGGGTCTTCGACCGGCTGGTGGACGAGCACGGCGCCGACGAGGTCTCGTACCAGATGGTCCGCGGCTGCGTGGCCGAGCGCCGCGGGGAGATCCGGCTGCAGGCGGGCTGTGGGGGTGGTGGAAGCGTTCATCCCGCAGACCCACAAGCCCGGTGCGGAGGCGGAGGTCGACTTCGGGGACGTGACGGTGCGTCTGGCCGGCGAGTCGGTGACCTGCTACCTGTTCGCGTTCCGGCTGTCCTGCTCCGGCAAGGCGGTGCACCGGATCTTCGCCTCGTGCGGGCAGGAAGCGTTCTTCGAGGGCCACGTCCACGCTCCCAACACGCTGGGCGGTTATGTGGGTGACAACTCTTCCGCGATCTCGTGTTTCCGGTCAGGATGGTCGCTTCCGTCGAGGAGCGCGGATGGCCTGGCAGCCGGAGTTGGTACGACGCGTCGATGCCGCGGGCAACCCCGCGGCCTCGCTGGGGCACGCGCTGGTCGATGACTACCTGGAGTTCGTCGCGGCCCGCTGCCGGTCCAACACCTTGCTGGCCACCGCCTACGACTTGAAGGTCTTCTTCTCGGTCGTGCCCAAGGAGCCGACCGACGTCGTCACGGCGGACATCTTCGCGTTCATCACCGCACAGAAGAAGCCGCGACTACCTCATGACCCGCGACGACGTGACCGTTCAACGCAACCCGGTGCCGGTCGGGCTCGCCAACCGCAGGCGGAGCGGCAATCGCGGGGCACCGCTGCTACGCACGCCGCGCACTCTGCCGCGCGTTCTTGGTCCCGGTGAGGTCGAGGCGGTACTGGGCACGCTGAACACCGAGCGGGACCGGGCCATGGTCCTGGCGATGCTCCTCGGCGGCCTGCGCCGCTGCGAGGTGCTCGGTCTGCGACTGGGCGACCTCTCGCCGGGCGAGTGCCGGGTCTTCGTCAGCGAGGGCAAGGGCGGCCACCAGCGGCTGATACCGATCTCCGCCCAGTTCTTCACCGCTGTCGGGGACTACCTGGACAGTGAGCGTCCCCCGGTCGACCACGACCGACTGTTCGTGGTTCTGCGCGGCCCGACCCGCGGCAAGCCGCTGTCCGCCGCCGGCCTGGACGAGATCCTCGAAGGCGCACAGCGACGGACCGGGCTGACACGGCTGACGTGCCACCAGCTCCGCCACACCTGCCTGACCCGGCTACGGGAGGCGGGCATGGCCCTGGAAGCGGTGCAGGCCCAGGCCGGACACCGCTCCATCGAATCGACCCGGATCTACATTCACCTGGCGAACTCCTGGCTCGCCGAGCAGTACCTGCAGGCCAGCGCCGCCATCGACGCGGACAGGACGGGCGTCTGATGCGCCGGGCTCGCCCCGCGGCCCTGCCGGTCGTACGCCCCGACCTCGTCGAGTACTACCTCGCCCACCGGGCCGCCCAGGGGATGAACGCCGACCACAAGGTCCGCTGGGGCGCCCGCGCCCTGCTCGCCGCGGTCCCGGACCTCGCGGACTTCGCCGGCCTGCCGCTGGAACGCCAGCTCGCCTTCAACCACGAGACTCACCGGTTCATCAGCTGGCTCGCGGCGCCGGGCGCCTCCGGCCCGGCGCGGACTACCTGGTCGCCCGGCGCCCACGCCTGGGCATCGTGCTGGCCCGTACCGATCCGGAACTGCACCTGCGCTTCATGGAGACCGCACGCTCGCTCGGGTTCCGCGACACGGTCGCCATGACCCAGTTCAACCTGCTGGCCCACTTCGTCGCGCTGTTCGGCCGGCAGCCGCACGAGCTGCAGCAAGCCGACTGGGACGAGGGCCGACGGCGGCTGCTCGAAGCGGCCAGCCGCACCCCCAGCCGCGGGGTGAAGGCTCTGTCGACAGCCCTGTTCAATCTCGAGGCGACGCTGTTCCACAGCAGCCTGTCCGACCAACTGCCACGAAGGCGCTCTCCGGACCGGGCCGACATGCGGGCCCAGGAGTGGGCCCGTGTCCCGGCCGCACTGGCGGAGAGCATGCAGCACTACCTGCGGCAGATCGGCGGCACACTGCGGCCGGGCACCGTGAAGAACGCCGAGCTGACACTGCGGGAGTTCGCCCTGCTGGTCGCCGCCGAGGACACGACGGTGGGCTGCCTGGCGGACCTCAAACGACGGCACGTCGAACGCTACCGGCAGTGGCTGCTGGAGCGGCCGACCGCCCGCGGCGGACCACTGCACCGGCACACCGTCCGCGACCGGCTGAGCAAGCTCCGGGGATTCTTCCGTCGCCTGGACGAGTGGGACGCCGACGACCGACCGCCCCGCCAGCTGGTGTTCGACAGCGACTTCCCGATCGCGGACGAGCCACTGCCCCGCTTCCTCGACGATGCGGCGGCCGCCAAGCTGCTGACCGCCGCCCGCCAGGACCCCGATCCGTTCGCCCGGCTGGCCATCGAGATCCTCGCCCGGACCGGGATGCGTCGCAGCGAGATGCTGGGCCTCACGATCGACGCGGTGGTCCAGATCGGCTCCGCCTACTGGCTGCGCGTCCCGGTCGGCAAGATGCACACCGACCGCTACGTCCCCCTGCATCCGCAGCTGAAGACGCTGCTGGACGACTGGCTGCTGCACCGGCCCGAGGGCCTGCGGTCGAACCTGCTATTCACCGATCACGGCCGCCAGGTCAACGCCTCCCGCATCGAGCAGGCTGTCCGCAAGGCGGCGGAGCGGGCCGGCCTCGGCCGCGTCACCCCGCACCAACTGCGGCACACGCTGGCCACGCAGGCGATCAATCGCGGCATGTCCCTGGAGGCGATCGCCGCTCTGCTCGGTCACCGGTCGTTGTCCATGACGCGTTTTTACGCTCGGATCGCCGACCGGACGGTGGCGGACGAATACTTCGCGGTCTCGGAGAAGGTCGAGGCGCTCTACGACGCCCCACGTCGGCTGCCGGCCGAGGCGGAGGGCTCGGAGATGGCCAAGCTCCGCCGAGAGATGCACCAACGGATGCTCGGCAACGGTTACTGCGCGCGGCCTGTCGAGATGGACTGCCACTTCGAGTCGATCTGCGAGTCCTGCACGTTCTTCGTCATCACGATCGAATTCCGCCCCACGCTCGAACGTCAACGCGATGACGCGGCCGCGAAAGGGCAGGTCGCCCGCGAGCAGACCTTCGACGGCCTGCTCAGCCGACTGGACGAAGAAGCGTCCTGACTGCCCCTTCGCCGAGGGATCATCGCGCTTGGCTCGCTGCCTGGGGCACGAGTTGGACCACGCCCACAGAGGTTTCCTCAAAAGGTGACGCGTGGACGGCGCGGACCAACCAGCTGCCGGGCGGCAGGGCGACGGGGGCCTGAGCCGGCTCGCCTCCGCCGTTCGGGTACTCGATGCCGAGCTCGGCACCAGCGGTCACGGAGTCCATGAGAACCGCGGGGCCGTCCGTGTTCCATACGCCGCACTCGTCCCACTCGGTGGTGGGGTCGGCGAGCACAGCCTGGGCGGCGGCGATCAGGTCTGCCTCGCTGTCGGCACCCAGCCAGCGAACGAAGGCCTGGTGTTCCGCCAGATAGAAGCTGTTGGCAGGTTCGTCCCCCAAGACGAGTCCCTCGGCGCCGTCCTCGCCGATGGCGATCACACCGGCCAGATCATCCACCTCGCAGGCGCGGTCGTAGTCGTCCAGGAGGTCACCACTGCCGACGACCATCCCTGACTGGGTGCAACCATGCCACTTGGCCAACGCGGAAACCGGCACAACGATCAGTGGGCCGCCCATCGACTCGACCCAGGCCGGGGAAGGTTCGGGCGTGTCGGCTTCGGGGGAGGGGAACGTCGTCACGACGCCAGTATCCACAGAGCCTCCGACAGCGACGCTCGAGGCCGCCCATCTCAGTCTGTGACTGTCGAAACAGAGCCACCTGGGCGCCAGACCTGTAACCGCGTGGTCGGCGCGCTGCGATCTTCCTGTTTGATCGGCCATGCAGGGACTCGGGCGAGCAGCCGGGGGCTGCCTCGCGTCCGGGGTCACATCTTGTGGACCTCAACCGAAAAGCCGCGGGCGAGGAGGCCATTGAGGTGTTCCGCGTGGGCCCCGAGCCACTGCTCGGTGGGGATGCCCGGGGCGCTGATCCCCAGGAGCACATAGTCGTCGGAGTCGGCGGTGCTCTGGCCGCAGATGCAGCACAAGAGGCGCTCGAACATGATGTTGGCGGGGCTTGCGACGTTAGGCACGAGCGGCAGAGTAACGAGCGCAGGCCAATCGGTGTGGGGATTATTGCCCCTCGCAGTGACAACTACCGCCAGCTCCCACTCTTGATACCGAGACCCGCATATTAGAGGGGTGCCGACCGGGAGGGTCCGCTACGACAACCTTGGGGCCGCCGCCCGGGTGCTGGGCTTCTCCCGGCAGCGGGTGGAGGCCGAGCGGTGGACCGCGTTCCGCTCGCACTACGGCCTGGACGTCCTCTACCGTCGGCCCGGTATCGGCGGCGCCCACGAGAAGGGCGGCGTCGAGGGCCAGATCGGCTGGTTCCGCCGCAACCACCTGGTCCCCGTCCCGGAAGTGGCCACGCTGGCCGAACTCAACGCGATGATCGACCGGTGGGACGAGGAGGACGAGGCCCGCCGGATCCGCTCCCGGCCCCGCACCATCGGCGAGTACCTGGCCACCGAGCGGTCGCTGCCGGCGCCGCTGCCGGAGGAGACGTTCGAGACGGGCCGGCTGTCCACCCCTCGGGTCGACCGATACAGCCAGATCGGGGTGCGCAACAACCGCTACTCGGTGCCGGTGCGGCTGATCGGCCGGACGGTGAGGGTGATGCTGCACGCCTCCGAACTGGTCGTCTACGACGGCCGGGAGGAGGTCGCCCGGCACGAGCGGCTGATCGCCAAGGGCGGCACCGGCTCGATCTGGACCACTACCTGGAGGCCCTGGTCCGCAAGCCCGGCGCCCTGCCCGGGGCGACCGCGCTCGACCAGGCCCGCTCCGCCGGCCGCTTCACCCCGGTCCACGACGCCTGGTGGGCGGCCGTCCGCAAGGCCCACGGCGAGCGCGAAGGCACCCGCGCGCTGATCGAGGTCCTGCTGCTGGGCCGGCACCTGCCCCACGAGCACCTCGTCGCCGGTCTCGCCGCCGCCCTCCGATTCGGTGCGCTGACCGCCGACGCGGTCGCGCTGGAGGCCCGCAAGGCCGCAGGGGCCGACACCGGGACTCCCGCAGAAGCGCGGCCGTCCGCCACCGACCTGACGACGGTGACCTCGCTGACCGAGCGGCGCCTGGCCCAGCTGCCTCCCGACACCAGGCCGCTGCCCTCGGTGGCCCACTACGACCAGCTGCTGCGACACCGCCGACCGGACCGCCCCACCCCTTGAAGGAGAACGCCGTGACCTCCCCCCCGCCGACGAGGCATCACCGAGCAGGCCGCCACCGCCGCCATCGACCAGGCACGCCGGACGCTGCGGCTGCCCACCGTCCGATCCCAGTTCCCCGAACTCGCCGAAAGCGCCGCCCGCGAGCAGATGTCCCACCCCGGCTTCCTCTCCGAGCTGCTGATGACCGAGTGCGACGACCGGGCCCGGCGCCGCTCGGAGCGGCGGATCAAGGCTGCCGGCTTCCCCGGGACAAGTCCCTGCGGAAGTTCGGCTTCGACGCGAACCCGAACATCGACCCGGCGACGGTCCACACCCTCGCGACCTGCGAGTGGATCAAGAAGAGCCTGCCGTTCTGCCTGATCGGCGGCTCCGGCACCGGCAAGTCTCACCTGCTGATCGCGCTTGATCGCGCTCGGCACCGAGGCCGCGACGGCGCCGGCTTCCGGGTCAAGTACGTGCCGGCCACCAAGCTCGTCAACGAGCTCGTCGAGGCCGCGGACGAGAAGCAGCCGGCCAGGACCGTCGCCCGCTACGGCCGCGTCGACCTGCTGTGCATCGACGAACTCGGCTACATGGAACTCGACCGCCGCGGCGCCGAGCTGCTGTTCCAGGTCCTGACCGAGCGGGAGGAGAAGAACAGCGTCGCCATCGCCTCGAACGAGTCGTTCGCCGGCTGGACCAAGACCTTCACCGATCCCCGGCTCTGCGCGGCCATCGTCGACCGCCTCACCTTCAACGGCACCATCATCGAGACCGGCACCGACTCCTACCGCCTGGCCAGCACCCGGGCCCGCGCCGAACAGCAGCAGGTGGTCGGCTGAGGACGGGCCAGCTGCCGCTGCGAGCGTCTACTCCGGATATCCGATCTGGGCGATGTCCTCGGCCAGGTCTTCGAGCCGAACCTCCGGGTTCAACGCCGAGACAATGTCCTGCGTCAGCGGCTTGAGCTCGTAGACATGCCGGACCGCTTCCAGTTCCGGCGCCAATTCGTAGTACTCCTCGGCGAACTCCAGATAAGCCTCGGCCGTGCCCTCCAGCAGGAGCCCGAACAGCCATTGCGCACCATCGGCGTCCTCCTCGTCCTCGTCGGGGACGAGGACGTCGCCGCACCTCCATGCGGAGTCCGTGCGCTCCCGCCACAGACAGACGGTGGCCCGGGGAACACCGCTGCTGTCCTGGAACGCCGGCTCCTGCGCGAACGGACGGAAGACCTCGGGAAGCGAGTCGAACAGACCCGGCCACGAGGCCGGCGGCGAGACACGGTAGGCACTGATCGGCGACTCGTGATTGCACGCCTGGGCATAGACCCCGGCCGCGGAGAAGACGATGGCGTAGTCGTTCCCGCTGCCGTCCCGCATCGAGGCCATCTCCTCACCCGGAGCCCACCGGGTGTCATACGAGTAGTAACGCCACTGCCACTCCGGGCTCAGGACGGCGTCCAGCATCGCCATCGCCTTCGAGCGGACACGCACCGTCTCGGGCTCGGGCAACTGCTTGATCACTTCGTAGACGCTCACGCGGCAATACAACCGGAGGCCACTGACACAGCCTCCACCACCCCCGGCGCTCTCATCTCTCGGCAACATTCCTCGGCCGACCGACCAACAGCCGCTCTCCGAAGCCGCCAACAACTGCTCTCAGTTCTCAGGTTCTGGTCCAGCTTCTGTGGAGTTCCTACTCCCTGTGAATGAATTAGCCAGTCCGCCGCCAGATCGGCTCGTTGGGCCAGTTGGGCAGGTCATGCATGTCCTGGTCTTCACCCGACAAGGCATTGACGAGGAAAGCGACGAAGCGCATGTTGTACCGCCGCCACGCGTTTCTCGGATCCTTCCCTCGGAACCACACCACCACCGGTCATTCCATGGGCTCTGGGTCGCTGGTGAGCCAGAAGAACTGGTCGCCTTGGATGGTGCCGCCCCAGTGGAGAAGTCCCCCAGACTCTGGGAAGAGCGGGTATGGGCACAGGGCCGGGTCCTCGTCGCGCATCTCCCGGAACACCGGACCAAGGTCCTCGACCGTACTCGATGTGAAGACGCGGAAGATCTCCCCGTCCTGCGATGAGCCCGGCCATGGCCACGGAGCGTTCACACCCAGGTAGCCGCGGACCTCTCCGGGCCCGAACTGGTCGATGAACTCGCGGTAGTCCGCGGGGAACTCAACTCCGCACGCTTGGCGCGACTGATGCCACGGCACTGGCGGTCCGACCGGCTCGGCCGCCAGGTCGGCCAAGGCAGCGAACTGCATTACGTCCGTACGCATGACGTCACCTCCTTGCGGATCATGTCATCTGTCGCTGACGCGTGATCAAGGGGCAAGGAGAACCCTCTTGCGTAGCAGGCCGAAGCCCGCCCGGCTGTACATCTGTCGCTTCAGCATCTTGATCCGTTTGACGTGGCCTTCGACGACGCCGGAGCTCCACGGCAGTGTGAGGCCGGCGGTGACGGCGGCGAGATCGCGTTCGAGGCCGTTGGCAAAGCTGTGGAGGCTGGGTAGGTCGTCGGCGCGGACCGCCTTGATCCATTGCGGGAGCTGGTCGCCCTGGAGCTGGGTGGGCATCTTCCCGAAGGTGCGGACGTGCCCGGTGAGGGCATCCAGTTCGGGGCAGCCGGCGACGAGGGACTTGAGCTTCAGGCACTCGCTCTCCGGCAGGGTGTCGGGGTGGGTCAGGATCCAGCCGGTGACCGTGCGCGGGGAGGGTGGTCGGGTGGCCGGTGCGGTCGGGGTGGTGCGGAACGGCTGGAGGTAGGTGCGGACGGCTCCGTAGCCGTCGCGGTAGCCGTGCGTCTTGATCTCTTCCCAGAGGGTCCAGGCGTTCGTGCAGCCTTCGGCCCACCGGTCGTGCAGGTGGGCCTTGAAGTCGTCGAGCTTGGTCCTGCGGTTCTGCCACTGCCCGTGGAACAGGTCTTCCGGCCGCGCGGCGTTGGCCAGCCGTTGGACGGTGCGATAGGTCATGCCGAGTTGGCGCTGGATCGAGCGTCTGCTGTGGCCGGCGGCCAGCAGCGCGTGGACGGTGGCGTGCTTGGCGCTGGTGCGGTCGGCGAACCGGTGCCCGGTGGGCCACGGAGGCCCGCTCTCGGCCGCTGCCGGAGCTGGATCCATCTCCGGCACCGACTCGGTGAAGGTCGAACGAAGGCAAGGGCGGTGGTGGGAGACGCACCGCTCGGCCGCTTCGCCAAGGTTGCGCCAGAGGTGGAAGCGGTCGGCGACCTGGACCGCGGTGGGTGCCCCGGTCCTGGCGCCGTCGGCGAAGAACGGGGCACGGTCGCGGCAGACGACCTCGATTCCCGGGCGCTCGGCCAGCCAGGCCGTAACCGTGCCCGCCTCGCGATCCGGTAGGAGGTCCACCGGCCTGCGGGTCTCGACGTCGACCAGCACTGTCCCGTAGACACGGCCCCTGCGCATCGCGTACTCGTCGATGCCGACCACACGTGGGACCTGTGGCTGAGGTTCCGGGAGGGTGTCGACCAGCCGCAGGACCGTGTTCCGGCTGGCCTTCGCGCCGAAGACCTCGGCCAGCCGGGCACCGGCGCGACCGGCCAGGGCGAGGCCGACCTCGGCCAGCACCGATCGCAGTCGTTCGGTCCGTTGGCTGTGCCGCCGGGTCAGGCCCGCAACCTGCTCGACGAACGTCCGCCGCCCGCAGCAGACGTTTTCGCACGTGAAGCGCCGAACACGAAGTCGCAGGACCACCCGCCGTCCGGTCACGGGAAGGTCAGCGGGAAACCGCAGGTAGGAACCGTGCACCCGCCTGGACCAGCTCCCGCAGCCCGGACAACGGGCTTCGGCAGTCCGGCATCTGACACCGACTCGAATCACCTCGCCATCGTCCTGGACCGACTCCACCCTGATCCCCGGATCCGCCAGGAAGAGCGGCTCTTCCAGCCGAAGCAGTACCTCGCGCACAGCCCAGAACCATCAGCCCGAATGACGTCGGCACTGTCAGTTTCCGGACGATCTCGCGAGACCTACCAGCAAGACCGACAGTCACAGAGAGTAGGCACACCACAGAAGTTGGACCAGAACCAGTTCTCACCTATGCAGCCAGCGCGGCTATCGCCGACCGGATCACGTTCCGCTGCACTCTGATCCAGACCGGCACCGAGTCCTACCGATACCAGGCCACACAGGAATCCCTCTTCCTGGCCTCGAACTGATGGACGGCGAAGCCTCGGTGACCTCCGCGAAGGCTTGGAGGGCCGCTGAGGGGCCACTCGGATTTCTAGCTGACCACAGGGGCGGTGGCCGGCGCACCGCTCGAAGCGGCCGTCGTGGTTGTCCGCCCGGCGGCGTCGCATAGAAGTCTGCCTGGCATGCTGGCCGCATGGATGCTGACGCTCTGACTCCGGTTCACCTCGACAAGGTGATGGACGGGTTGGCGATGAATCCCGCCCTGCCGGCCTCTATGGTTCGGCGGCTATTCGCATGGCGGCGGGGCATGGGGAAGGTGGCGGAGCGGCCGGACCTTACCGAGGACATGATCGTCGAGATCATCGCGATCGACGACCACTGGCTCCTGCACAGCCTGGCGCTCAACGACCGGTTGCCGGACCGGTTCCGTATCCGGTTGGCCTCCCATCGGGACGGGGCGGTGCGCGCCGCGCTCGTTATCCACGCCGCGACCGCACCACGGGAGATGCTGGAACAGCTCATCGAGGATCCCGATCGACGGGTCCGTGAGTACCTGGCTCGGGGCCACCACACACCGTCCGACCTCCGGGCCCGCCTCGCCGCCGACCCCGACCCGGAGATCCGCGCCGCGCTGGCGAAGCACTGGCCGCAGGCCCCGGAGGCGGTCCGCCGGATCCTGCTGACCGATCCCGAGGCCAAGGTCCGCGCCGCGGCCTGTTCGACGTACTACGCGCATCTGCCGCACCCGATACCGCCGTCGGACCTACTGCCGGCGCTGTTGGCGGACCCGGTGACCCGGGCGGGCGCGGTCATTCACGCCGTTCTCGACGCGGACACCCTCCGGTGGCTCGCAGCAGATCCGGACAGCGAGGTTCGCGCCGAGCTCGCCCGGCATCCTGACCTTCCGCCGTCGGCTCGCGAGGCCCTTGCGGTCGATCCGGCCTTGAACGTCCGGGTGAAGGTCTTCGCCCGACCGGACACGCCCGAGGACATGCGGGCGCAGATCCACGCCTCGGTCCACGAGCTGTCGCGCTCGACGGCCGATCCAGGGGAGGACGCGGACGACGAAACGGTCCTGCAGTGGATCCGGAACGAGTTCGCGCCCACAGAACTGCGGATCCTGCGGCTGGGCTGGGTGACGGCCGATCCGCTGCCGCACATCGACTCGCCCTACGTCGGCTTCCGAGCCTCCGCGGCCGCCAGCAAGGCCCTTCCTCCCAACGCGGTGGCCCGACTGCTCGACGACGACGAGGAGATGGTCCGCCTCACCATGGCGCACACTGCCCCGCACATGGTCGACCTCGCGACCGCCGAAAGCATCGAGCGCCGCTACCGCCGACGGAACAAGTCCACGTTCTGGTGGGACCAGGAGGAGGTCCTGACGTTCCCGCCGGCAACCCTGCGCCGCTTCGCCACCGACCCTGAGCCCCGGCTCCGCTCCTTCGCACCCCGCGATCCGAATCTGCCCTCGGAACTCGCCGAGAAGCTGGCCGCCGACCCCGAAGCCCGAGTCCGCCGCGCGGTCGCGCCCCACCCCAACCTCCCGCTCCAATCCCTGCTCCGACTCCTCGCCGACTCCTCGGAGCGCGTCGCAGAAGCCGCCGGCGCCTCACCGTTCCTTCCGGGCGAGCACATGGAGTGGCTGCTGAACCGGGCGGGTCTGTAGCCGCTACTCAGGAAGGGCCGGGCCCCACGGGTCCAGCCCTATTGGCACATCCAGGGTGAGGCCCCGGCTGCGACTTGTCAGAGGGCGGTTCGTGGGTTGATGTCCGCTTTGGCGTGAGGTTGAGAGGACTGCTTGCCACGAGGCTGCGGGCGGCTGTGGCCGGGGAGGGCTGCAGCGCGGGATGATGAGCACGTGCTCCCTCCCCGACTGCTGTGGTGCGACCCGCGTCCCATTCCCAGGGACAACCTGCAGGAACCGGTGACGCTCGTTGTCCGCGATCCTGGCTTCTACGAGCCGACCGATGAGGACGACTGCACATCGTTTGGATACGTTTGCCAGTCCCATGACGGCCCGTACCGAGGTGACACATGCCGGGGTGGACCATCACATCTCATCGCGCTGGACTGCGCGGAACACGGGCTTGAGAACATGTGGCCGGACGACCGAATGCTGATGCTTCCAGACGGATTCACCCCGCCGCTGAACGACGAGCAGTTGGTCTGGGCACGTGCGGAGGACGACTTCCTGTAGCTCGCGCACACCGCCCAGTGAGAACGCTCGACCCTTCACCTCAAGGACGGCTACGACTTCTTGGCGAAGCTGCCGGCGTCGAGCTCGGTGAGGATGCCGAGTTTGACGAGGCGTTTCAGCTTGGCGCGGGTGCCTTCGATGTTCTTCGGCAGGAGTTCGTGGTCGAGAGCTTCGCAGACGTCGCGGGCCCGGAGGGGGCAGGTGGCCTCGTTGAAGACGGCGAGGATGGGCGGGTAGTCCGGGTGCTCCGGCACGTCGGGCGAGGACGTGCGGGCCGGGAGGCGGTCGGCGAGGGCGGTGACGGTCTTGCGGGTGATCGCGAGGTGTTCGAGATGGGTCTGTGCCTCCCGCAGTCGGCCGTGCAGTTCCTCGATCTGCGTACGGAGGCCGTCAGCCATGGCCTGGGCGGCGTTCTCCTGGATGTCGAGCGCGTCGAGCAGGGGCTGGAGGTTCATGCCGTCGCCGCACGGGGATCGCACCGGGTGGGCGTGCTCGCACCGGTCGGACGGCGGGCCATGACCTGGGTCATCGCCCAGTAGACACGGGAGGCGGAGGAGGACGGGCGGTGCTCGTAGTCGCGGACCAGGCGCCGGTGCAGTATCAAGATCCCGTAGGTCTGCTCGACCCTCCAGCATTTCGGCTGCGAGACGAACCCTCTGTCCTGCGGGTTGCGTTCGACGATCTCGACATCGATGCCCAGGCCCGTGCCGTGCGCGACGACCTGCTTCTTGAAGCCCTGGTCGACCAGGGCTTTTCGGACGCTGCCGCCGGCGTGCTCGGCGACCTGGTCCAGCAGGGCGGTTTCGGCGGCGTTGTCGTGCGCGTTCGCGGCCAAAGTGATGGCGCTCTTTGAATTTGGCTGTGGCACACATCTCGTGACGATCACGGAGAGCGGCCGTGAAGTCGGCTGCGCACGCCTGTCCGGGTGACCTGTGACGGCGAACCTGGACCAGTTGCCAGCGAAGTTGGACTGAACGCGGTTCGTGACACCGAACATGGACCGCTACAGGTCGGCGCGACGCAGGAACCTCTGTCGAAGGCAGCAGCGAGGCCTGCGAGAGCCGTAGCACGAGGACCGCCCGGCTGGACTCCGGAGGGCGCACAGGGAGCACCCTCGGGTCGAAGCTCCTACAGGATCTTGAGCGCTTCGTCCCAGACGTCGCCTCCATCTGCCCAGGTCCACAGCCATTGGCGCAGCGACGGTGCCGCGTAGTGCAGGCCGTCGTGGGGGTTCTCGCCCCAGTCGGGTTCCCAGCCGTCGGCGTCCCAGAGCAGGACCGGGTTGTCGACCGCTATCAACGAGACGTACCACTGCATGCTGCAGCCGCCACCAGTCAGGAAGAGCCATGACGCCGGCGGCCCCCACTCCGGATATCGAGTGCGAGGGGAGGTTGCGAGTGGCCAGTCCGGCTGGTGCCGCTCCGGGATGCGGCGCGGTGTCAGCGAGGCGAGGCCGCCTTCCGGGCCGAACCCGCCGTCACCGACCTCGGTGTAGACACGTCGGAGCAGGAGCGGCAACTCGTACCCGAGCTGCCGCTCCACCTGTTCCACCTGGATCTTCGTGATCGGCGGAAACGGCTGATCCGGGAGACAGCCGCGGGTGATGCCCGAACCTTCTGCGCCCCAGGCGAGAGCACGCAGCCTTTCCAGAAGCGCGTCGTCGTCTGCAGAGGTACGACGGGAGGCATCAGTCACGGGGCGGAACTGTAGCCGGGCGAGCACCTGACGCGTTCAGGGAGCCCCAATCACTATCCATCTTCGCTGTCACGAACTGCGTTCAGTCCAACTTCGCTGGCAGCCGGTCCAGGTCCGCTGTCACCGGACACTGGGCGAGCGCACGTGCAATAATCGTCCATGTGACGATAATGATGGGGCGCCTGCAGGCCGCCGTGCGCGACATGGCCGCCAAGCTCGATGGCGTGACGACGGGCGATCTGGCCGCCTTCAGCCACCAAGGCGGCGCCCACCCCTACCTCTTCGTCAGAGGCGGGATCATCCACTGGATCGCGGAGGAGCGCGGCCAGGTGCTTCACCACCGGGCCACCAGCGACCTCGACGAGGCCCTGCACTGGGTCGCCCTCGACGCCACCCGCTCGATGGCCATGCGCTGGGAGCTGTGGCAGCGGGACCGCTTCCCCGCAGACCGGGACAGCCGAATTGGCTGGCTCGCCAAGCAGGTCGAACTGCTCCGGCGCCTCGACGCTCAATGGGCTGAGCAGTTCCGCGCAGGCATCCCCGCCCAATGCCCAGGAATTCGCCTGGAGGACGTGGACGCCCACCCCCTCACATGGCTGTCCGGCCGAGGCGACCCGCTCGCCCCTCGCTCCTGAGGAAGCCGTCCGGTGCGGTTGCCTACCGACAGCGAGGCCAGGCCACCCGTTCCGCCGTCGCGGCTCCAGATCTGGAAGCGTGCGAGTGGCACATCATCACTCGAAAGTGGCGCCAGTAGGCACGAACTGCCGAGCCAACGCCATATCGGTTCACAAGTTCACAACTGGTTCTCAATCTCGCTGCCCACCGGCTTCCAAACAGCATGTCCAATACAACGAGGGGCAGTCACTTCCGGTCATTGCCGCAGGGTGTCTCCGCAGAGTTGCGAGCGTTGACCGAGTGGGGGACGCATGCGAGGTCCGGAGTTTGGTCTGGCCCGAGGTCGAAGACCTGGTGGTGGAGCGGATCCGGACAGATGAGGACGTGGTCCGAGTCGATGCTCACAGCCGGTGCCCGGCAGCGGAGTGCCCGAGCTGCGGGGCGATGGGCCACAGGGTGCACAGCACGTACCGGCGACGCTTGGCCGACCGACCACTCGGCGGCCGACTCATCGTCCTGACCCTGCGGGTCCGCCGGTTCTTCTGCGATCACGGCGGGTGTAGCCGACGGACGTTCGCCGAGTAGGTCCAACGACTGACGGAGCGCCACGGCCGGTCCACTGAAGCAGTCGTCCGGATACTAAAGGCGGTGGGACTCGCCGTCGGCGGGCGGGCCGGCAGTCGCCTTGCGCCCTACATCGGCCTCCGGGCCAGCCGGGGGACGATCCTGCGCCAGGTCCGGCGGTTGCCCGACCCATCTACCTCCGCCGTGAGGGCGCTCGGCGTCGACAAGCTCGCGGCCCGGATGGACGAGCGGCGCCGCCGGATCGACGGCGCGTCGGCGACGGTCGCCGAACTCGCCGCGGCCGAGCCGCTGCTAGAGATTCCGACCCGGCCGTTCCCGGCCGAGCTGGAGGTCGAGCGCACTGTCAGCCCGCAGGGCCTGGTGTCCTTCGACGGCAACCAGTACTCCGTCCCGCCGGGCCTGCCCGGTGCCCAGGTCAAGGTCCTGCGCCGCCTGGGCGAGGACTACCTGCACGTCCTGACGGCCGGGCGGGCGGTGGTCGCCAAGCACCACCGGGCGCCGGGCGGGTCCGGGCAGGTCGTCCGCGACGCCGGGCACGTGATCGCGCTGGAGCGCGCGGTGCTGGCGTCGTTCTCCGACCGGGCGCCCTGCAAGAGCAAGGTCCGCCGGCCGCCGTCGGAAGCCGCGATCGCCGAGGCCGACCGCCTGCGCGGGACCGGCACGAGCGGCTCCGCCAGTGCGGAGCGGGTCGTCGTCGATCTTTCCCACTACGCCGCCGTGGCCGACCGGCTGCGGACCGCACCGACACCTGAGGAGGACCACCGGGAGTGAGCACGTCACCGATGCAGATGAGCGAGGCCAGGCGCTTCCAGCAGTTGAAGGGGCACCCGTTCTACCTGAAGCTGAACGACGCCGCCGAGGCGCTGAACCGGGTGCTGGACCAGGCCCGCACCGAGCGGATGTCGATGACCGCCGCGCTGGAGCGGCTGCTGGAGATCGAGGTCGAGGCGACCGAGGCCCGGCGCTTGGCCGCCCGGGAGCGGTTCGCCTGCCTGCCCGAGCCCTGGTCGCTCGCGGACTTCGACTTCGCCGCTCAGCCCGGCCTCGACGAGAAGTGGTCCGGGCCCCAGCCCGCACGCCCGTCCGCGACGTCCTGGAGCCCGCGGCGACCCGCAACTGCCCGCACTGCGACCAGCCGATCACCATCGTCGCCCTGCTGGCCACCCCCGAGGCCGCCCGGCCCGTCATCCACCCGGCGCGCGACGCGTCCCCGCTGCGACGGGTTCCCTGACCCGAGCACCTGACCCGCCGTCCACCCTTGGGCCCCGCCGGGACTTCCCGAAACCCCGGTGCGGTGCCACGGCACCCGGTGCGCCGGGGCGCGAGCCGGGCGCCGCGCGCACCGCACGAGGTGAGGCGGCATCCGTTACTGCCGCGTGGCCGTCGAG
>NZ_JBHUWH010000103.1:0-5506 GCF_042670125.1 Kitasatospora sp. NPDC057198
GTGCCGGGGCCGGTTCCGGGCCCCGGACCTGCGGGGGAACGGGCCGGATCAGCGGGTAGTACGAGGGATCGTTCATGGCCCCAATGGATCACCGCCGCCCCCGCCCGCCAAGCACCGCGCCCGCACGGCTCACCCCGCCGCCGGGCCGCGCCCCCGCCTGCCCGCGCCGCCCCGCCGGGGCCGCGCCGCCGGGCCGCGCCGGCGGTCAGCCGCCCAGCCGGGCGAACCGGCCCTCCAGCCGCGACAGTTGCAGCGTCGTCGCCGGGGAGCGCAGCGCGTCCTGCCGCTCCCGGAAGTTCGCGTACGCCCGCCGGGCCTGGTGGATGTTCCCCGCGTCCAGCTCCAGGTGCGCCAGCTGCAGCAGCGAGAGGCCGATCGTCCGGTGCTCGCCCGGCGGCCGGGCCCGCAGCGAGGCCCGCAGGTACGACAGCGAGAGCTCGGTGGCCCGCAGCGAGCGGTGCACCTGCGCGGCCTGGTACAGCAGGGCCGGCTCCGGGTACCGGTGCGGGCCGCCCTCCGCGGCCGCCCGCCCCGCCCAGTGCTGCGCGCCCTCCAGGTGCTTGAGCGCCTGCGCGGACTGCCGCAGCCGGGCCGCCGCCACCGCCTGCTGGGCCAGCACGAAGGCCCGGACGCCCGGTGCCGCGTCCGGCGGCAGGTGCTCGGCCGCCGCGTCCGCCAGCCGGGCCGCGTACGCCTGGTGCCCGAGCGCCCCGGCCTGGGTGCTCTGGTCGCGCAGCGCCATCGCGCGGGCCGGGCCGTCCTGCGCCTCGGACGCGAGCTGGTACGCCAGCCGGTAGTGCCGCTGGGCCTCGCCGTGCCGGTTGTCGTCGGTGTACGTCCGCCCGACCAGGCGGACCAACTGGGAGGCGGCGACCAGCAGTTCGCGGTGCCGGGGCCCGCCGGAGGGGGACTTCGCCCAGGGCAGCACGTGGTCGCGCAGGTAGCCCAGCAGCAGACCGCGGGCGATCGCCCCGCCGTACCCGTCGTAGTGCCGGGCGCCGAACGCCGTCATCTCCCGCACCGCCTCCACCTGCCGGGCCCCCACCCGCTCCGGCCCGGAGCGGCGGACGCTGGGGACCGGCGGCGGGCGGTGCGCGGAATCCGCCGCGGGCCCGGCCGGCGCCGGGGGGCGGGGGGAGGGCAGCATCCGGATCTGGAAC
Source organism: Kitasatospora sp. NPDC057198 (assembly GCF_042670125.1). Classification (NCBI taxonomy): domain Bacteria; kingdom Bacillati; phylum Actinomycetota; class Actinomycetes; order Kitasatosporales; family Streptomycetaceae; genus Kitasatospora; species Kitasatospora sp. NPDC057198. The sequence continues at coordinate 1,161 of NZ_JBHUWH010000103.1, forward strand.
AGCGGAGGCTGAAACGTTTCGTCCTGCGGCTCGCTGGAATTCGGCCAGGAATGCAGCCGGCGCAGCCCCGTCAGGGCGTCCGCCGCCTCCTGCTCCGGCTCCTCCGCCAGGGCGGGATCGGCCGACTGGAGGCCGAGCTCGCCGCGCGAGACCGGGCGGCCCAGCCGCCGGGCGAACGCCTCCTCCAGCAACTGCGGGCCCGGCGGCCGGGGCTGGGTGCCCGACAGCCAGTGCGCCACCGTCGTCCGGTCGTAGCCCACGCTGAAGCCGCTCTCCCGGGCCACCTTCTGCAGCGCGGCCGCCAGCGCGGGGCCGTTCCACCCGGCCTCCGCCATGCAGCCGCGCAGCGCGCTGTTCGGACCACGGGCGTGCGGCATCGACAACTCCTCGCGCGGACCACTTAAGGGGTTGGCCTCAGAATAACGGGCGGCGCCGACGGCGAATACCGATTTCCGCCAAGCACCGACTGTTCAACGCGCGGGACCGGAAACCGATACTGCGCCGCCGGTTTCCGTTCGGTGGCGAAGGAGTGATTCGCGGAGGCCGGAAGGGAGTTCCGGCGCCCGCAACATGTGATGACCGGACAGAAATATGATCAGCTTTCCGTACGGGGCGTCCTATTCGAACTTCTCGGCGCCCCCGGCCTCCTCCAGCATTCGCCGCAACAGCCCCTCGGTGTCCAGGAACCGGTGCTCGGTGCCGACCGGCACCAGCCGGTGGGTCAGCTCCAGGAAGCCGCGCACCGGCTCGGCCGGGGTGCGCAGCACCGCGGTCTGGCCGGGCGTGCTCAGCGCGATCGCCAGCAGGTCCCCGTCCGAGGTCGACCGGCGGATCGTCACGTCCCCGACCCCGGCCCACCCCTCCAGCCCGTCCACCAGCAGTTCCCGGGCGAACAGCCAGGTGATCGGCTCCTCCAGGTCCACGTGGCAGTCCAGGTGGACGGCGTACGGATCGGCCCGGTGGTAGCGCAGCCGGGCGGGCACCGAGACCCGCAGCCCCGGACAGGGTGAGACCGTCACGTCCAGCAGCAGCACGCAGTCCGGCTCGCCGTTGCGCCGCAGCCACGCGTGCGGGGTGTTCTGGTGGTTCACCGGGTCTCCCTCGGACGGACGACGGACGGGACGGCGGACGGGACGGCGGACGGGACGACAGGCGGGACGACGGACGAGGCGACGGACAGGGCGGGTACGGGGGACGGTTCGGCGGGGGCGGCGTCTGCGGTTCCTGCGGCGTTCGCGGCCCGGGTGGCTTCGGCGACCTCGCCGGCCTCGGCGACCTCGGCGGCCTCGGTGGCTTCTGCGGCCTCGGCGGCGCCCACGGCGTCCCCGGGCTCCGGTCCGGGGTCGGGCGGCGGCGGGGAGAACCGTTCCCGCACGGGTGCCGGGTGGGCGGAGAACCGGGGCGGGGCCACCAGCCGGGACCACTCGTGGTCCCGGCGGCCGGGCACAGTACGTCCGGACTGGTGCCAGATGGTCACCAGTCGTGCGTAGATGGGGGCTTGCTGAATCGTTTCGTCGCGGACGCCCGTCGGGGCCCAGGGGTCGGCACTCACGTCCGGGGATAACGACCGAACCCGGAGGCGGTCACGGCACTTGTTCCTCCGTCGCGCCGGACGGGTGGGATCCCGCCGCCGCCGGGGTCCGGCGGCCCCGCCGGACCGTCCGGCTCCGCCCCACCCGTCCGGATCGTCCGGGCGGGCCGTCGGAGCGTCAGGCCCCGGCGGAGGCCGTGGTCGCGGCCAGCGCCCGGGCCCGGTCGAAGGCGCGCACCGGGTCGGGGGCCGACGTCCACGGCTGGGCGCCGCACCACGGGCCGATCAGCCGGAACTGCTCCAGCGCCAGCGCGGGCTGCCGCGACAGCAGCGCGAAGTGCGCCAGCAGGTGCCGCAGCAGCGGCACCTGGTCGTTCGGCTCCGGAACGCCGTCCAGCGCCGCCGCCACCCGGGGCCGCAACTCCCGGTGGCGGCGGCCGACGGGCAGCCGGTCCGGGCCGTGCCGCGACTCCAACTCGCTGAGCGCCTGCAGGTACAGGCCGGGCAGCGGCGACCCGGCCGGGGCCCCGCGCACCGCGCGCACCGCGAAGCGCAGCATCAGCGTGTCGCTGCCGTGCCACTTGGCGCACCAGTACTGCATCGCCTGCCAGTGCCCGCCGACGTGGTGCGGCGCCCGGGCCACCAGCTCCGCCCACAGCCCCCGGAACTCGCGCCGCGACAGCCGCATCCCGCGCGCCGCGGTGATCATCACCACCCAGGGCCCGGGGTCGCGCCCGTCCGACTCGGCGGCCCGGCGGGCCAGTTCGTACGCCGCGGGCAGCTGCGCCCGGAACGCGGCCAGCCGCTCCGGCGCGACCTGTGCCGGGAAGCCCCCGCCGCGCGCCTCCCAGGCCCGCTGCACCAGCAGCCGGGCCCGGACCGTCGCGGCCGCGCACGGCGCCGTCCCGGCCGCCTCCCAGCCGGTCAGCCAGCCGTCCCGCTCGGCCGCCACCCGGGTCAGGAAGTCCAGCCGGGACCAGCGCTCGTCCCAGTCCGCGCCCGCCGCCGCCACGTACGCCTCGGCCGCCCGCCAGCCGCCCGCCAGGCAGGAGTCCGCCAGCGCCTCCAACTCCTTGCGCCGCAGCAGCCGCATCGGCGGCCCGCCCCGCCCCGCATCCAACTCCGCCGAGGGCACCAACCCGTACGCCCCCGGGTCGAACCCGGCGGCCTCCGCCGCCCCCGGCACCGGCCGGGCGTCGCCGGTCCGCCGCCGGGTCAACAGCACGATCAGCGCGGCGAGTCCGAACACCAGAGCGGGGGTCATGCCGAGAATGATCTCCCACTCCGGCCCCGGCCCGGCACGCCCCCGCCCCGTGCGGGCGGTCGCGGCTCAGGCCGGGTCGTGGCAGAGGCAGAACGGGTGCCCGGCCGGGTCAAACAGGACGCGGACGTGTTCCTGCGGTTGGTGCTCGGCGAGCACCGCGCCCAGCGCCACCGCCTGGGCCACCGCGGCGTCCAGGTCGGCGACCTGGAAGTCGAGGTGCATCATCGGGCGCTGCTGCCCCTCCCGCGGCGGCCACACCGGCGGCCGGTAACCGTCGGCCTGCTGGAACACCAGGAACGGCCCCTGCGGGGAGGCCGCGACCACCGCGGTGCCGGGCTCCTCGTGGCCCAGATGCCAGTCGAGCAGCGCCACGTAGAAACGGGCCAGCGCACCGGGATCGGGTGCTTCGACAGTGGTGCCCCACCACATGCCGGGCTTGCGTGCGTCCATCGGGCCAGGATGCACCCCGGCAGCGACAGCGCGCCCGTGCCCGCCCGGATCCGAGCGGTACCCGTACGGTACCCAGCGGCGCGAGGGTCACGGCCGTCCCTCCCCGCCGACCAGGGCGAGCAGCGTCGACGCGGCCGGCCGGGTCCGTCCCGCCCCGGGCCGCCGCGACCCCGGCCGCAGACAGGCGCTCCGCCCCCCGGACGGGCAACTGGCGCAGCAGCCCCGCCCCGGACCGCCCGACCACCGCGCACACCACGCCGACCGTTCCCATGACGTCCCCCGTCATCGAGCAGCGGGCCCACCCCGGTGGCACGGCCCCACCGCCATGACACGGATGTGCCGCCGGGAGCCCCCGCCGGCACCCGTGGCCCCCGCTAGACTCGGCCGGATGTCCACCGCGCCGCAGCCCGCCGTCCTGGTCCTCCCGTACGACCCCGCCTGGCCGCTGCGGGCGGCCGAACTCACGGCCGGGCTGCGGGCCGTGCTCGGACCGGCCGCGGTGCGGGTCGAGCACATCGGCAGCACCGCCGTCCCCGGGATGGCCGCCAAGCCGGTGTACGACGTGCAGATCGCCGTCGCGGACCTGGCGGAGGCTGAACAGGACTTCGACGGGCCGCTCGCCGCCCTCGGCTTCCGCCGCTCCCCGCACCGGCACGACCACGTCCCCGCCGGGTCCGACGACGACCCGCAGCGCTGGGTGAAGCGGTTGTGGGTGCGCCGCGACCCGGCGGCCGGGCCGGACTGCAACCTGCACGTGCGGCTGCTCGGCTCGCCCAACGAGCGCCTCGCGCTGCTGTTCCGCGACTGGTTCCGGGCCCACCCGGAGGCGGTGCCCGGCTACGCCGCGTTCAAGCGGGCACTGGCCGCCTCCGTCGCCGACCTCGACACCTACGCGGACGTCAAGGACCCGGTGGTGGACCTGGTCGTCGCCCTCGCCGAACCCTGGGCCGCCGCCACCGGCTGGACCCCGCAGGCGGGTTGAATCGGGCGGGCTGAGTCGGGTGGGTTGAGTCGGGCGGTCGGAAAACCGTTCGCGTCCGGCCGGGGGATCGGGCAGCCTCGTCACCCGTGACCGACACCGAACACGAGTGGTACTACGCC
>NZ_JBHUWH010000103.1:5516-20152 GCF_042670125.1 Kitasatospora sp. NPDC057198
GGTCGTCCAGCGCGGCGGCGTACCGCAGCCCGCTCCGGGCGGCCTGCTGGGCGGCGGCCAGCACCGCCCGGCCCGGCAGCGCGCTCGGCGCGCTCGAACGCGGCCGCGGCCGCGGCTACCTGGAGGTGCTGGAGGACCCCGGGGCCGGGGTCGGGAACCTGCTCGACTGCCTGCGCCGGGACACCCGCTGGGACTGGGAGATCGACGACCGCGCCGCCTACCACGCCCAGTTGATGCGGGAGGCGGGGGTCCCGATCGACCCGCTGCTGGAACTGCTCAACGGCCCCGACGTGTACGACTGCGACCGTGCGGGCGAGGTGCTGACCGAACACGCCCTGCTGGGCTCGGCACCGGCCCGCGAGGCGCTGCGCGACTACCTGCGGCACGGCCAGTGGTGGCAGCAGGTGCTGTGGAACCCGGCGCACCGCTGGCCGGAGCCCTGGTGGGACGACCTGGCGCCGGGCCTGGTGCGCCGGCTGGCCGGGGAGCGGCCGATGTTCCCGAGCTTCGAGTCCTGGCTGGTCCGACGGGGGTTGATCCCGGCCGAGGAGGGGCCCGCGGGCCCGCACCGGAGCCCGGAGACCGACCTGGGCGCGGACCGCCTGCTCGCCGTCGCGGCCGACTCCGCCCTGCCGTACGCGGAACGCTCCGCCGCGCTGCGGGAGTTGGGGAGGCGCCCCGAGGTGCCCGTCGAAATCCTCCCGCTGGTGGCCGAGTTGTGGGCGACGGCGGACGACGGCTCGACCGAGAAGGGGCTGATGGGCCTGCGCCCGGTGCTGGAGAAACTCGGCCCGCTCGCCCTGGAACCCGCCCGCGAATGGGCGGCCACCGACCGCCGCTGGCTGCGCTGGCAGGGCCTGCAGATCCTCGCGGAGCACGGCGGGATCGGCGACGTCCCCACCGTGGTGGCGTACCTGGAACGGCAGTGGGACGAGAACGTGTGGTGCGGGCCGATGGTCCTGGTGGGCCACCTGGCCCGGTTCGGCCCCCGGCTTGCCGAGACCGCTCCGCTGCTGCGCGCGTTCTGGCGCCACACCCCGCACAGCTGTGAACGCCCGTCCTACCTGCGGGCGTTGCACGCGATCGTTCCGGAGAAGACGGCCCCGCTGCTGCACGAGTCGCTGTGGGACTGCGAGCCGGACGCCCGCCTGTACGCCGTCCGGCACGCCCCCGACAGCCCGGAACTCGCCCTTCGGCTGGCCGAGTTGCGCGACAGCCCGGTGGAGGAGGACGAGCTGCGGGAGGCCGCCGCGCGGCGGCTGGGTTGAGCGGTGGCCCAGCCGCGTCGAAAACCGCTCGCCGCCGGAGCCGGGATCGGGCACCCTCGTCGCTCGTGACCGACACCGAAGACGACTACGCCGCCTACGCCCCCTCCGGGAGCCTGCTCGGGGCGGTGCAGCGCGGGCGCGGCCTCGGCTTCCTGCTCGCGCGCGAGGACCGCGGCGCCGGGGCCGGGGCGGTGCTCGACTGCCTGCGGCGGGAGACCCGCTGGGACCGGCAGGCCGACCAGCGGCACGGCTACCACGCCTGGCTGCTGCGGGAGTTGGCGGTACCGGTCGAGCCGCTGGTGGAGCTGCTGGAAGGGCCGGACGAGGACGCCGCCGAGCGCGCCGTCCAGGTGCTCGCCGAGGTCGCCCCGCTGCTGCGCGCGTTCTGGCGTCACACCGCGCACAGCTGTGAACGCCCGTCCTACCTGCGGGCGTTGCACGCGATCGACCTGGGCGCGGCGGCCCCGCTGCTGCACGAGTCGCTCTGGGACTGCGAGCCGGACGCCCGCCTGTACGCCGTCCGGCACGCCCCCGACAGCCCGGAACTCTCCCTTCGGCTGGCCGAGTTGCGCGACAGTCCGGTGGAGGACGACGAGCTGCGGGAGGCCGCGGCCGGGCGGTTGGGCTGAGGGGCGGGAACGCCGGAGGCAGCCGCGGTGGGGGCCGCGGCTGCCTTGGGTGGGGGTCAGCGGGTCAGAACTGGGTGCTGACGGTGACGTCGGAGAAGTCGGTGACCGCGTACAGGCTCAGGTAGCGGTAGCCGGCGGTGGGGGTGGTGACGGTGATGCTCTGGGCGGTGCCCGGGTTGGTGGAGGAGGCGGTGAAGGCGCCGGGGGAGGCCCAGGTGGTGTCGTTGTAGTAGAGGTGCGCGGTGCCGGTGCCGCCGCTCGTGGTGATCTTCAGGGTGGTGGTGCCGGCCGGCAGGTAGACGTACAGGTAGTCGAGGTGGCCGGCGGTGGCGGTGAGGCCGGTGCGCCGGCAGTTCTGGCCCATCGCGTCGGCGCGCTGGTCGGTGCAGGTCGGCAGGGCGGGGCTGCCGCCGTCGACGGTGGTGGTGACCGAGGCCGGGGTGGCGGTGGTGCGGCCGGTGGCGTCGGTGACGGTCAGCGCGACGGTGTAGGTGCCGGCCTTGGCGTAGGTGTGCGAGGGGTTGCGCTCGTCGGAGGAGGAGCCGTCGCCGAAGGTCCAGTGCCAACCGGTGATCTGCGCCGGGGAGTTGGTGACCACCGAGCGGTCGGTCAGGGTGACGGTGGCGCCGTTGACGGACTGGTCGAACAGCGCGGTCGGGCCGGTGGCGAAGCAGGCGCCGCCCGCGCACCGGGTCAGCCAGGCGTCGAAGTCGGCGTCGTAGGAGGTGCCGAGGCCGTTGTAGACCGCGTACCCGCCCTGGTAGTCGCCGGTGCGGAAGCGGCCGAGCATGGCGTACACGTCCGCCGGGTGCTTCTCGAACATGTAGCGGACGGCCAGGTAGCCCCACGGGTAGACCCGGGTGGAGTCCGCGTTGTCGTACGTGTTCTGGAAGATCGTCGACAGCTTGTAGGTGTGCTTGGCCGCCTCGGCCATCGCCTGGGTGTCGGTGACGCCCCGGTAGGCGTACGACTGGTACTCGGCGACGCCCTCGATCCACCAGATGTCCGGGACGGAGATCTCGGCGGCGAAGTCGCCCTTCATGTCGTAGACGTTGTCGAGGTAGTGGGTGTACTCGTGGTTGAGGTTCCACACGTTGCCCGCGAAGTCGTCGTTCCACGACTTCTGGTACATCACGCACACCGGCTGGTTGTTCGGGTCGGTGACGTCCATGACGGTCTGGCCGCCGTTGTCGGTGGAGTTGCCGTAGATCGCCCACGAGTAGGTCTGGTAGTCGGCGGCACTGGCGAACACCGGCATGACGACCGTCTTCCCGTACTGGTTCGGCACCGGGCCGTCGTCCTTGACCAGGTTGTGGAAGAAGGCGTCCTCGCCGCGCAGGCTGTCGCAGACCGGCTGCAGCTGGGCCACCGTCAGCGCCTGGGCGCGCAGCGTCCTGTTGTCGCAGACCAGGACGTTGGGCAGGACGGCGTCGGCGAGCTTGGTCGGCAGGTCGCAGGTGCCGTAGTACGCGCACTGGCCGTGGTCGTAGGTGTTGGCGTTGAACGCCACGTGCACGTACAGCGGGCCGGTCGGGCCGAGGATCGCGGTGGTGTCCAGCAGCTGCTTGACCAGCGGCTTGGCGGCGCTCTCCGCGGCGGTGGACGTCCCGGCCATCCGGGCGAGGTCGTTGCCCGCGTTGACGTCCAGGAAGGCGTTCGAGGTGCCCAGCAGGTCGCGGTGGTCGAGCGCGAAGTCGCCCAGCGAGGTGACCAGGGAGGTGTCCGCGCCGATCGCGTTGACGAAGTCGGTGTTCCAGTTGCCGCGCCACAGCGGCGCGAACAGCACCGAGTTGACCGCGTTGACCATCTTCGGCGTCGCGTTGTAGCTGTTGTCGTAGCCGTCCAGCACCTGCCGGTAGACCTTCAGGTACCCGGCCTGGACGTTGGCGCTGTCGGTCAGCACCAGCACGTCGTACAGCACGAGGCCGTTGGCGTCGGTGACGTCCTTCCAGCGGGTGCCCGCGAAGAAGGCGTCCAGGCCGGCCCGGGTGGCGCCGGTCAGGGCGGCGCCGTAGCCGCCGACCTGGGACGGGTAGTAGGACTGCACGTAGTACCCGGCCCGCAGGAACTGCACCAGTTGCAGGACGCCGGAGCTGTTGGTGCCGTCGTAGGCCGCCGCCAGGTCTTTGAAGGCGCCCGCGACGGTGAGCATGTTGGCCTGCTTGAAGATCGCGCCCGCGTCGGTGCCGGTCACGTTGTACAGCGTGTTGACGCAGGTGTTCGTCGAGGACTTGACGAAGTTCACCAGGTCCGTGCCGGAGCGGCTGCCGAAGTCGGCGTACGTGCAGCTCTGCGCGGCGGCAGCGGCAGCAGCGGCGGGGACGGAGGCGGCGGAGGCGGCCTGGGTGCCGGCCGCGGGGCCGGGGGCGCCGTGCGGGGCCTTCCCGGCGTTCTGCTTCGCCGGACGCGGGGTGGTCTGGACTGCGGTGCCCTTCGGCTGCCCCAACTGGGCCTGGCCGAGCAGGGCGGGCGGCAGCGGCGCGGCCACCGGCGTCAGGCTCTCGGGGGCGGCGTCGACGATCGGGCCGAGCGGCTTGGGGACGGCCCCGCCGGGGGCGTTCACGTCCTCGGCGGAGGCGGGGACGGAGGCGTAGGCGGGGACGGAGGCGTAGGCGGGGACGGAGGCGGAGACCGGGACGGCGGCCTCCGCGGACCGCGCGCCGGGGGCGGCCGCGGCCGGGGAGGCCGGCAGCAGGGTGGCCGCGACGGTGCAGCCGGCCAGCAGGCCGGCCGCCAGGGTGGGGAGGGGTATGCGCAGACGCACTGCTTCTCCTGGGGGAGGGAGCTCACTGAGCACATCAGTCGGGGGAGGGTGACGCGGTGAGCATCCTGGCACCGGAAACAGGGTCAGAACAATGTCACAGGTCATATGACATCACGTGAACGCGGCATAACACGGCCGGGAAGGACTTGACGCGGGCTGCGGGCGCGCGGCCTCAGGTGCGCGGCGGCCGGAACGTCCGCCCGGCCCAGCTGTGCAGGTGGGGGGCCTCGGCGGCGAGCTCCCGGTACGCGGCCGCGGCCGCCCCGAACAGGGTGTCGGCCAGGCTCGGGCCGATCGTGGCGCGCTGCCACAGCAGTACGTACCGCAGCCACAGCGGCGTTCCCAGCAGCGGCTTCACCGAGACGCCCGGCACCGGCGCGGTGCTGCCCGGCACCAGGGCCGCGCCCAGGCCCGCGGCCACCAGGTCGAGCACCTCCCGCCGCCCGCACGGCAGTTCCCGCACCCCGGCGGGGGCGAACGAGGCCGCCTCGCAGGCCGCCCGGAGCAGTGCGGGCCAGGACGCGCCGTCGGCGGCGGGCAGCAGCCAGTGCTCGCCCGCCAGGTCGACCAGCGCCGGTTCGGCGTGGTGGCGCAGCGGGTGCCCGGTGGGCAGGGCGACGAACACCGGCTCGGTGGCGACGGCCCGCGCCGCCAGGGCGGGCGTGGCGCGCAGGCCCGAGCCGGGGTGGTCGAGCAGCAGTGCCAGGTCGAAGGGCGCCCCGGCGTCCTGCGGCGGGACCGGCCGCTGCGGCGGCGACGCCGGGTCCCCGGGCGGGGCCAGGGTGAAGCGCAGTTCCGGTCTGAGCTGTCGGGTGCGGGCCAGGGTGCCGGGCAGCAGGGCCGGGCAGTCGGCGGCCAGTCGCAGTTCGCGGTGCGGGCGCTCGCCGTCCGGGACGGCGGTCCGGCCCAGCCGGTCGACCCGGGCGAGCACTTCGCGGGCGGCCGCCAGCACCTCGGCGCCGAAGGTGGTGGGCACCACGCCGGCTGCCGTCCGGTCGAACACCAGCGCGCCCAAGTGGCGTTCGATGCGCCGCAGTTGGGTACTGGTGGCGGGCTGGGAGGCGCCGATCGCGGCGGCCGCCCGCCCCACGCTGCCGCTGTCGGCGATCGCGCAGAGCACCCGCAGGTGTCGCAGCTCCAGATCCATGGCCGGCCCTCCTCGCGTGCGGGCGGCCCCGCCTCGGCGGTGGCATGGGGCTATGCAATGTCACACGCAACATGTCAGATGGTTTCGCTCACCTTCGCTTCCCGGCAGTGCCGCGTCAAGTCCTCGGGCGGGGGGAACCGTCCGGACGGTGGGGCGGGCCCACCACCGCCCGGGGCCGGTCAGGCGGATGGCTGGCGGGCCGTACCGCCGGGGGCGGTGGCGGGGGCGGCGGCGGGGGTGGAACCCGGTTCGGGCGGGCCGGGCAGCGGGTGGCGCTGGTACCACTCGGTGCCCGCCATCCGCACCCGGTCCGCCGGGGACGCGGCCGCCAGCCGCCCCGGCAGCGCGCCGCGCTCCACTTCCGAGCGGTGCGCGAACACCGCCGCCAGCTTGCGCCCCAGCCACGGCGAGACGTCCAGCGCCTCCGTCTCCGCGTCCGGCACCGTGAGCGCGGGCCGCCCCGGCCGCAGCAGCAGCGGGGCCAACTCCCGGGCCGCCCCGTCCGGGTGCGTCGCCAGCAGCAGCCGCCCCACCCGGACCGGCCCGCCCAGCTCCGGGTACCGGCCCGGCAGGGCGGCGGCCCGCACCGCGCGCACCGTGATCTCGTGGGTCCGCCGGTGGTCCGGGTGCCCGGTCATCCCGCCGTGCGCGTCGTGCGTCACCACCCACCGCGGCCGGAAGGCGCGCAGCTCGGCGACCAGCCGCCGCACCGCCTCCTCCAGTGGCGCGTCCAGCAGCCGGGCCGCCCCGGGGGCCGACTCCGGCACCTTGGCGTCCGCGTACCCCAGCAGCCGGGGCGCCCCCGCCCCCAACTCCGCCAGCGCCCGCGCCAGTTCGGGCACCCGGTGGGTCCCCTCCGCCCACGTCGCGGTCACCACGGCGGTCCGTGCCCCCGCCTCCGCGTGCCGGGCCAGCAGGCCGCCCGCCGCCAGCGACTCGTCGTCCGGATGTGCGAACACGCCCATCACGTCCGGCAGTTCCATCCCGCCACCACCTCTCCCGTGCCAGGTCCGGTGAACTCCCGGGCCACGCTAGGCCCTTCCGGACGGGGGCGGTGTGCGGGCGAGTGGGCAGCGGTGGGGTCAGCGGGCGGCGCAGGTGCAGAGCGGGGCGAAGGCGCGGGTGGCGGCGGCGGTGAGGTCGGCCGCGATGGCGGCGGGCGGGTCGCCGGCCAGGACGCGGCGGCGCAGTTCGCGCAGGGTGGCGCGGTGCAGGCCGCTGAGGGCGCCGGCCAGCAGGGGGGCGTCGGGGGCGAGGGAGGTCTCGGGGGGGCGGGCGGCGAGGGCGGTGGCGAGGGCGGCCTCGGTGCGTTCGCCGATCTCGCGTTCGCGGGCGCGCAGGGCGGGGCTGGCCTCGACGGTGCGGAAGAAGGCGGCGGAGCCGGGGGCGAGGCCGATCGCCGGGTCGGCGCGGCGCAGGGCGGCGCACAGGTCGTCGCGGACGGCGGCGGCGGGGCAGCAGGCGCCGGGCGGCAGCGGGTCGACCAGGGCGGCGAGGTGGTGTTCGACCTCGTCCTGCCGGTCGAAGAACAGGTCCTCCTTGGTCGGGAAGTAGTTGAACACCGTGTTGGTGGAGACGCCCGCGTGCCGGGCGATCTCGGCGACGGTGACCCGGTCGAAGCCGTGCTCCAGGAAGAGCAGGAGCGCGGTGTCCGCGATGGCGGTGCGGGTCTGCTGCTTCTTGGTTTCGCGAAGGCCCATGCGCCCATCGTACGGAATGATAGGGTCACTGAAAAATTGGTGTGACACCAAGATTTTCACGGCGACGTCCGACGGTCAGCGAGGAGAGCGAAATGTCTTACCGGAAGCGGGAGTTCACGTTCGGCATCTACCCGGGCGGGCTGCTCGGCGACGACCACGGCCTGGTCCACCCCGTCCGGCCCGACGACCCGGCGCGGATCGCCGAGGCGCTCGACCTGCTCCAGGGCGCCGAACCCGGCTTCCGGGTGCGGGTCTACCGCTCCTTCGCGGCCACCGTCGCCGCGCCGCCGCAGACCCCCGACGGCTGGGAGGCGTACCTGGGGCGGCCGGGGCGGCGGGTCGACCTGGTGCTCCAGTTCCGCGAGCCGACCGGCTCGCTGGCGGGCTGGGAGGAGTACGTGCGGGGCCAGGTGCGCGAACTCGGCGGGCGGCTCGGGTCGGTGCAGGTCTGCGAGGAGCCGAACGCCGACCTGCCGGTGCTGGACGGCAGCATCCCGAACGTGCTGGCCGCACTGGTGGCCGGGGTGGTCGCCGCCAAGGACGAAGTGCGCGCGCTCGGCCTGGACGCCACCGTCGGCTTCAACGCCGTTCCCACCCTCGACCCGGGCGCCGCCTTCTGGCCCGAACTGGGCGAGCTCGCGGACGACCGCTTCCTGGACGCGCTGGACTACGTCGGCCTGGACTGCTTCCCGGACGTCTTCCGGCCCGTCCCCGCCGACCGGCTCGCCGAGGTCACCGGCTGGCTGCTGGACACCTTCCGGCACACCGACCTGCCCAAGGCGGGCATCCCCGCCGACGTCCCGATCCGGATCTGCGAGAACGGCTGGCCGACCGGCCCCGACCGCCCCGAGGACACCCAGGCGCGCGTCCTGGAGACGGTGATCCGCACCGTTGCCGACCGGGCCGGGAGCCTGGGCATCGACGGCTACGCGCTGTTCGCGCTGCGCGACGCGGACAGCGCCGGGGAGGGACTGTTCCACCGCTTCGGGCTGCTGCGCGACGACCACACGCCCAAGCCCGCGTTCGACACCTACCGCCGCCTGATCGCCGAACTCGGCCCGCGGCTCAGGGAGTCGTAGACGACGGCGGGAGCGGCGGGAGCGGCGGGGGCGGCGGGAGCGGTGCGGGGCGGCGGGAGCGGGGTGGGCGGGTTCCTGTACCGTGCCGTCCACCCCGCCGCCCGAGAGGCCCGCATGAAACCCGGAATCATCCGCACGGCCGCCCGCGTGCTGCGTCGCCGCCCCGCCCTGCTCTGCTTCCCCGCCCTCGGGCTGCTGACCGTCGCCGCGGTGCCCGCCCTCGCCTGGTTCCCGCTGCTCCAGGGGGTCTGGCACCGGCTCGAGGACGGTGGCGCCCCGGGCCCGGCCCAGTGGGGAGCGGTCGCGCTGGTGCTGTGGGGCGCCTCCGCGCTCGGCGGGCTCTGCACCGCCGCCCTGCTGCACTCCGTCCACGAACTCCTCGAGGGCCGGCGCCCGCCGCTGCGCGCCTCGCTGTCGGCGATCGGGCGGCGCCTGCCGACGCTGCTGGCCTGGAGCCTGTTCTCGCTGCTCGTCGGTTCGGTGCTGCGGACCGGGGAATCGCTGGCCGGGCTCGCCACCCTCTTCGACCTGCTGGGTTTCTCCTGGTCGTTGCTGACCTTCTTCGTCCTGCCGGTCATCGTGGTCGAGGGGGTCGGCCTGCTGGCCGGCCTGCGCCGGTCGCTCGCGCTCGGCCGCCACGCGCTGGGCCGCTGGGTCGTCGGCGGGCTGAGGCTCTTCCTGGTCACCACGATGGTCGCGCTCGGGGCACTTGCCGCGCTGATGCTCGCGGTCGAGTCGGACAGCGCCTCCGTCCTCCTCGCGAGCCTCGCCGCGGCCGCGGCCGTCCTGCTGCCGGTGGCCGTGGCCAGGTCCGCCGCGTCCGGCATCTACCGGGTGTCCCTCTACCGCGAGACGGTCGCCTCGGTCGCCGCGTCGGACGCCGCCTCAGCCGCGCTCGCGGACGCCCACGCGGCCGTCCCCGCCACCGGGCGGGGCGGCCGGTGAGCGGTCGGCGGGGCGCCGCTTGACGCAGGTCACCCAGCGGTTGGCGGCCAGGGCGTCGCGGGGTTCGGGGCGCAGGGTGCCGGGGGAGTGGTCGAAGGGGGTGCGGACGGTGGTGCGCCAGCCGAGGGCGGTCAGGGCGGCCGCCGTGTCGGGGCGGGGCCCGGGGGCGAACAGGGCGAGCAGGTCGATGCCGAGCCGTCGGCGGGCCGCCGCGTAGACGGGAGCGGCCCGGACGGCCGGCGACTCCGGGGCGGCCTTGACCTCGTAGGCGAGGGTGGAGCCGGGGGCGCTGAGCCGGTCCAGGGCGGTGGCGACGGCGAGTTCGGCGGCGGCCGGGAGGTACAGGAACAGGCCCTCGGCCAGCCAGGCCACCGGCCGCGACCCGTCCAGCCCGGCGGCGGTCAGCGCGGCCGTCCAGTCCTCGCGCAGGTCGACCGGGACGGTGCGGCGCCGGGCGGACGGGGCGGCGCCCAGGCCGTCCAGGACGTGCTGCTTGAAGTCGAGCACCCCGGGGCGGTCCAGCTCCCACACGGTGGTGCCGGGCGGCCAGGGCAGCCGGTGCGCCCGGCTGTCCAGGCCCGCGCCGAGCAGCACCACCTGCCGGGTGTCGGAGCCGGTCGCGGTCAGCAGGTGTTCGTCCAGCACCTTCGTCCGCAGCGCGAAGTACCTGGCCAGCCGCCCCCACAGCGGATCGTCGGGGTCGACCGAGGCGGGGTCGTCCGGCCAGTCGGCGCAGCCCGGCGAGGCGCGGACGAAGTGCTCCGCGAACGGGTCGACGGCCAGCGCCCCGCTCCGGCGGGCCTCCAGGGCCCGGGCGTTGGCGACCAGCAGGGCGGTCCGGCCGACGCCGGACCCCACCCCGGCGTCGGGGCGGGAGGCGCCGGCCGGCGCGGTCACCGCAGCCCCACCGGGGTCGTGCCGGTATCGAACGCGGGTGCGGTGAAGGGGAGTTGCTCCAGGTTGGTGATCTCGGCGCCGTACACCCGGGCCATGAAGCGCAGGATGTCGGCGTCCGCCAGGTGCAGCGCGGTGGTGCAGTCGCGCAGCACGGTCAGGTGGAAGCCGCGCTGGAAGGCGGTGCGGGCGGTGGAGTCCACGCAGACGTCGGTGAACAGGCCCGCCAGGACGAGGCGTTCGACGCCGCGGCGGCGCAGGTGGGGTTCGAAGTCCGGGTCCTGGAAGGCGTCGAAGCAGGCGCGCTTGGTGAACACGGCCTCCTCCGGCCGGGGTCGGACGCCGTGGAACTCGGCGCCCCAACTGCCCTCCAGGCACTTGGGGCGCTTGCCGAGCCGGGCGTCCCGCCGCCGCCAGGCCGGGCCCTGGTGGGCGGGGTCGCCGAGGAAGCGGACGAACAGCACCTCGACGCCCGCCTCCCGGGCCGACTCCACCGCGCGGACGCTGCTGGCGGCGGCTCGGGCGAGCAGCTCCGGATCGCCCGGGAAGCGGGCGGCGGCGACCTCGCCCGCGCAGAAGTCGTTCTGCAGGTCGACCACGACCAGCGCGCTCCGCCCCTCGGCCGCGCCCGTGCTTGCCGCGCCCGTGCTTGCCGCGTCCGTGCTTGCCGCGCCCGTGTTCACCGGGCTCCCGCGCGGGTGTTCAGGCCCTGGACGGGCACGGGCACGGGCACGGACGCGCCGGTGAGGGCGTCGAGCACGGCGTCCGTCACCTCGGTGGTCCCGGCCGTCCCGCCGAGGTCGGGGGTGCGGGCCCCGCGGGCCTGCGCGGCGGCGATCGCGGCCTCCGTTGCCGCCTCCGCGCCGGGGCAGTCGGCGTGCCGCTCGGCGATCCGGGCGGCGGCCCGGATCGTGGCGACCGGGTTGACCAGGTCGCGGCCGGCCAGGTCGTCGGCCGAGCCGTGCACGGTCTGGTACTCGGTGAGACCGGCCAGCGCCGGGTGCAGGTGGACGTTCTCGGTGCAGCGGTTCTCCTGCCGTTCGGAGCCGTACCGGTCGAGCAGGACGACGTGCATGATGTCGGCCCACTCGTTCCCGGCGACCAGCAGCGTGCGGTCCCCGGGGCCGTGCGCGATCAGGTTGCGGTTCACCGTGTCGGGCTGGAACAGGGCGACGTCCAGGCCGAGTTCGGCGGACAGCTGCTCCGTCCAGTCGTCCAGCGCGCCGTCCAGCAGGTGGTACTTGTAGGCGAGCAGCACCCGGGCCGGGCCCTCCGGCCAGCACTGCCGGGCGCGCTCCACCGCGTAGCGCACCACCTGCTCGGTGACGGCGCGGCTGAACTCCATGGTGCGCACCACCCTGCCCGGGGAGTGCCGGTTCTCGCCGGTGTAGAAGCCCTGCGCCTGGTCGCGGACCAGCAGCAGCCGCGCCGTCCCGGCGGTGAGCGGTTCGACCTTGACGGCGGCCAGCCGCTGCCGGACCAGGTACAGCGACTGGGCGTTGATCGCGGTGCGGAACACCGCCCGCACCCCCGCGGCCGCCTGCTCGCGGCAGAACCACTCGTAGTGCGCCGCGTCCTGCTCGGTGAGCGCGGCGATCTCCGCGGTGCCCGCGGCCTCGGCGCGCAGCGACACGTACGAGTGGTAGACCCGCGGTGAGCGCTCCACCCGGACCCGGGTGCCGTGCAGTCGGGCGATCCGGTCGAGCACCCGCTCGAAGACGGGGGCGAGGTCCGGGCCGGTGCCCCGGCCGACGGCGAGGGCGATGGGCGGTGCGGTCACTGCGGGACTCCTCGGGAGGCGGGGGCGGTGCGGGGCGCTACGGGACGGGACGGGGCGGGGCGCTACGGGACGGGGCGGGGCGGGGCGGTGCCGGGTGCCGCCGGGTCAGGCGGACTGCGGGACCAGCCGGTCGCCGGGGATGCCGGACTTCTCCGGGGCGTAGTAGTCGCGGATGCCCTCGGCCCACACCTCGACGGTGATCCGGTCCTCGGCGTCCGGGCCGAAGGCGTCGAACAGCGCCTCGGTGTTCTCCTTCTCGAAGCCGATCGCGAGCATCAGGTCGAGGAACCGGCTCCGTTCGATCAGGCCGACGTGCCCGGGGTCGCCGAGCGCGGCGAGCGCGTCGGCGAACCGGGCCGCGGTGGCGCCGAACAGCTCCGGGGCCAGGACGAAGCCGCGGAACTCCTCCGGGCTGATCACCCCGTCGCCGTCGGCGTCCAGCGCCGTGGACAGCACCTGCCAGTAGTGCGCCAGGCTGTCGGCGAGCGCCTGCCGGTCGGCGGCGGGCGAGTCGGTGGCGACGGCCAGCACCCGCCGGGTCATCAGGGTGAAGTCGTCGGCGTCGAGCACCCCGTTGCCGTTGGCGTCGAACAGGGTGAACACCAGCGCGGCCCGTCGGTAAGCCTCGTGTCCCATGAGACGGTTCGTCCCTCCGGTCGTGGCGGCCCGGCTCCGTGCGCGGGCCCGTCCGGGGACCACTCTGCTGACGACGGGGCCCGCGGTCCGGCGATCCGACGGGGCGTCACCCGGGGGAGTGACGAGCGCGACCCTGGTGACGTTGATCACGCCCGGCGCCTTCGCGGGCCGGACCACCGCAGGTCAGCGGGGGGACCGGCCCGGAGCGGCGGGAGCGCCCTGGTTAGCATGGGGACGCCTCAGCTCGGCAAACCCTCGGTCCGGCCGATCCCCGGTTCGGCCTGCCCTCAGCTCGGCCTACCCTCGAAAGTTGAATTGTGACTGTCAACGACGACGTGTTCACGGACTGGAAGAACCGCGAGGAACTCGCGGAGACGATGATCCCGATCATCGGGCGGCTGCACCGTGAGCGGGACGTCACCATCCTGCTGCACAGCCGTTCCCTGGTGAACAAGTCGGTGATCAGCATCCTGAAGACGCACCGCTTCGTCCGCCAGATCGCCGGCGAGGAACTCTCGATCACCGAGACCTTCCCCTTCCTCCAGGCCCTCGCCGCCCTCGACCTCGGCCCGTCCCAGATCGACCTCGGCCTGCTCGCCGAGGCGTACCGCGCCGACGACCGCGGCCTGTCCGTCGCGGAGTTCACCGCCGAGGCGGTGGCGGGCGCGACCGGCGCCCACAAGATCGAGCGCCAGGCCCCGCGCGACGTGGTGCTGTACGGCTTCGGCCGGATCGGCCGGCTGCTCGCCCGCCTGCTGGTCGAGAAGGCCGGCGGCCTGCGGCTGCGTGCCATCGTGGTCCGCAACGGCGGCGGCGACGACCTGGTCAAGCGCGCCTCGCTGCTGCGCCGCGACTCCATCCACGGCCAGTTCCAGGGCACCATCACCGTGGACGAGGCGACCGACACCATCGTCGCCAACGGCAACGCGATCCAGGTCATCTACTCCGACGACCCCGCCGAGGTGGACTACACCGCCTACGGGATCGACAACGCCATCCTGATCGACAACACCGGCCGCTGGCGCGACCGCGAGGGCCTGTCCAAGCACCTGCGCCCCGGCATCGCCAAGGTCGTGCTGACCGCCCCCGGCAAGGGCGACGTCCCGAACATCGTGCACGGCGTCAACCACGACACCGTCAAGCCGGACGAGCGGATCATCTCCTGCGCGTCCTGCACCACCAACGCGATCGTGCCGCCGCTGAAGGCGATGAACGACGCGTACGGCGTGCTGCGCGGCCACGTGGAGACCGTCCACTCGTTCACCAACGACCAGAACCTGCTGGACAACTACCACAAGGCCGACCGCCGGGGCCGCTCCGCGCCGCTCAACATGGTCATCACCGAGACCGGCGCCGCCTCCGCCGTCGCCAAGGCGCTCCCCGAGCTCCAGGCGAAGATCACCGGCAGCTCGATCCGCGTCCCGGTGCCGGACGTCTCGATCGCCATCCTCAACCTCCAGTTGGCGCAGGAGACCACCCGAGAGGAGGTGCTGGAGCACCTGCGGGAGGTCTCGCTGACCTCCCCGCTGAAGCGGCAGATCGACTTCATCGACTCGCCCGACGCGGTCTCCAGCGACTTCATCGGCTCCCGGCACGCCTCCATCGTGGACGCGGGCGCGACCAAGGTCGAGGGCGACAACGCGATCCTCTACCTGTGGTACGACAACGAGTTCGGCTACTCCTGCCAGGTCGTCCGGGTCGTCCAGCACGTCTCCGGCGTCGAGTACCCGACCTTCCCGGCCGCCTCGGCGCACTGATCCCGCACGTCCTCGGGGCCCCGGCGCGGTGCGCGCC